>NZ_JAIQZM010000004.1:0-160416 GCF_023333595.1 Argonema galeatum A003/A1 | reverse complement strand
GATGATATTACTCAGAAAGTTCGACAGCTTTCAGTTCTGCTAAATGTTCCCTAAATTGTCTGTTGTTATCGTTGGTTAAATTTTTACCGCAGATGTAGGCGCTTCGCCTTCCCGTAGGGTAGACAGATGAACGCAGATAAACGCAGATAAGAGATTCTTAATTCCACCAAACCCTTGATTCTAGACCCTTCTTCCCCTAGCCCCTAGCCCCTAGCTATATGACAAATCCTCCCAGACGCACCCCCCAAGGACGACGAGACTCGCGCAGACATACGCCGAAAGTAGATACAAAAGGGCTTTACCAAAGAGCTGTGCGGGAATCTTTTGTGAAGCTTGACCCGCGAGTTCAGGTAAAAAACCCAGTCATGTTTATCGTTTGGGTTGGCACTATTATCACCGCACTGCTAGCGATCGATCCATACCTATTTGGCGCAGTACCAGGTGAAAATTTGCGGTTGTTCAACGGTTTAATTGCGGTAATTTTGTTCTTCACCGTTGTATTTGCCAACTTTGCGGAAGCGGTGGCGGAAGGACGGGGTAAAGCGCAAGCTGATGCGCTACGATCGACTAAATCGGATACGATCGCTAAAAAACTCTTACCCGATGGCTCAGTACAGGAAGTAAGTTCAACTACCCTGCGTCGGGGCGATCTACTGAAAGTAGTTTCCGGTGATGTCATCCCCGTTGACGGCGAAGTAATTGCCGGTGTAGCATCTGTCGATGAATCGGCAATTACGGGCGAATCGGCACCAGTACTGAAAGAACCCGGTTCTGATATGGCAAGTTCTGTCACTGGCGGCACTAAAATTATCTCTGACGAACTCACAATCCGAGTTACTGCCGATCCTGGAAAAGGGTTTATCGATCGCATGATTGCCTTGGTAGAAGGCGCAGAACGCAGCAAAACGCCCAATGAAATTGCCCTCACCGTACTCCTGGCAGTTCTCACCCAAGTATTTCTGATTGTTGTCGCTACACTCCCCACCATCGCTAGCTATGTAAACAGTCCCGTCAGCGTAGCAATTTTGATTGCCCTGCTGGTAGCCCTAATACCTACCACAATTGGCGGTTTGTTGAGCGCCATTGGGATTGCCGGGATGGATCGAGTTGCCCAATTTAACGTAGTTGCGACTTCGGGACGGGCGGTAGAAGCTTGCGGCGATATCAACACGCTGGTATTAGATAAGACAGGAACCATCACCCTGGGCAACCGCTTAGCTGAGGAATTTATCCCGTTAAACGGTCATCCTATGAAGGAAGTTGCCCAAGTTGCTTTAGCTGCAAGCGTATTTGATGAGACGCCGGAAGGCAAGTCGATCGTCCGCTTAGCTGAGAAGTTAGGCGCGGCGGTGGATTTCGATCGCACCAAAGCAGAAGGAATCGAGTTTTCTGCCAAAACTCGCATGAGTGGAACAAACTTACCCGATGGCGGCGAGGTGAGAAAAGGAGCTGTAGACTCTGTTAAAGGTTTTGTTCGTTCTCGCGGCGGACAATTAGCACCCGACTTAGAAGAAGCTTACGAACGAGTTTCGCGACTGGGGGGAACTCCTCTAGCGGTTTGCCAAGATAATGATATCTACGGCATCATCTATCTCAAAGATATTATCAAACCGGGAATTCGCGATCGCTTCGACCAACTGCGACGCATGGGTGTCCGTACCGTTATGCTAACCGGCGACAACCGCATTACCGCATCTGTGATCGCCCAAGAAGCAGGCGTAGACGACTTTATCGCCGAAGCGACACCGGAAGACAAAATCGCCGTCATCCAACGCGAACAGGCGGAAGGCAAACTGGTGGCCATGACTGGCGATGGCACCAATGACGCCCCAGCTTTGGCGCAAGCAAATGTGGGGGTAGCGATGAACTCTGGCACCCAAGCGGCAAAAGAAGCGGCGAATATGGTGGATTTGGATTCCGATCCGACTAAGTTAATTGATTTGGTGACAATCGGCAAACAATTGTTAATTACTCGCGGTGCTTTGACTACGTTTTCGGTTGCTAATGATATTGCTAAATACTTCGCCATTATCCCGGTAATCTTTGCTTCTGCGGGTATTCAAAGTCTCAATATTATGGGTTTGGCGAGTACTAAGTCTGCGGTTTTGTCGGCGCTGATTTACAATGCTTTGATTATTCCGGCTCTTATTCCGATCGCGCTGACTGGTGTTAAGTTTAGGCCGCTGACAGCTAATCAGCTTTTGCAGCGCAATATCTTAATTTATGGATTGGGAGGTGTGATTGCTCCGTTTATTGCCATTAAGGTTATCGATGTCCTGATTGCATCTGTTGGTTTGGCTTAAAGTAGTTGCACCCAGAAACCCGGTTTCTCCAAGAAACCGGGTTTCTAAACCGGCAGCCATTTTTTTGTAGGTTGGGTTGAGTGCAGCGAAACCCAACGCATTTGCCCTAGTTTCGTGCCTCAACCCAACCTACAAAGCTTAAAGTAGTAGGTACACCTAGAAACCCGGTTTCTTGGAGAAACCGGGTTTCTAAACCGGCAGTTTTAGTACGCGAAGGAAGAAGAAAAAATTATGAAGCGAATTGATTTGTTTGATGGCTTTTTACCCAGAGATTTTAAGGAAGGCGTTGAGTTACTAAAAGCGCAATGGCGCAGGCGACCTTTGCCAATTCAGTTGTTTTTGCTAATGTGTTTGAATCTGGTAATTGCTCCGGCTGTTTATGCGGCAGCGGGTACAGAGATCGATCGCCGTTCTGCCTGGGCTCTTGGTATGCTGGGTTTGGTAACTCTGGGTCTTTCGATTTACGTTTTTGTTGTGATTTTCCAGCCCGAACGCTTCTAAATTTTGGATTTTAGATTGAAGAATTGATATCAAATACGGTAAGACACAGTGCCTAAAAATTCTCCTTCTCATATCTGCGTTCATCTGCGTTCATCTGTCTTCATCTGCGGTAAAAAATTAACCAACGATAACAACAGAGAATTTCAGTATTTCGCTCATGTATAGCAACCGCCCAGGCGGTTATGACATTCTTAATTCCTAAAACCCTTGATTCTAGATCCTTCTTCCCCTAGTCCCTAGCTATATGTCTATCTTTCGAGAAACTGTAAAAGCAATTCGCGTCACGCTTGTTTTCTGGCTCCTTACCGGAATAATTTATCCTCTGGTTATGGTATTGGCGGGTCAAATCGTTTTTCCATATCAGGCAAATGGCAGCTTGATTAAAAACGCTGAGGGACAAGCGATCGGTTCGGCTTTGATCGGTCAACCTTTTTCGTCTGACCGATATTTTTGGAGTCGTCCCAGCACCACTAACTACAGCAGTTTTCCTGCTGCCGAGTTCGATCCCAAAAATCCAGATAATATAGCTCAAAGAACTGGTACATCTGGCGCTAGCAATCTTGCTCCCAGCAATACGCAAGCTTTGCTTAAAGATAATAGAAAACCAGAAGATCCTGATTTGCTCAAACGTATTCAAACCGATGTAGCGAAACTAAAACAAGCAAATATCCAACCAACTGCGGATATGGTTTATACTTCTGGATCTAGCTTAGACCCCCATATTAGCGTGCAGTCGGCCCGATCGCAAATTGCACGAGTGGCACAGGCCCGATCGCTTCCTACTAACCAGGTTGAGATTCTCGTTCCCAAATATACAGATGATAGATTTCTGGGCATTTTCGGCGAACCGGGTGTCAATGTTCTCAAGCTAAATCTGGCTTTGGATACTTTACAATCTGGTAGTGGGGCAAATGACTAATTTGAGATTTCAGCAAATGACCAATAATATCATGTACTGTGGCATCGCTTTCCTAAAAAAATACCACTCTTATCTGTGTTTATCTGTGTTCATCTCTCTTCATCTGTGGTAAAAAATTTAACCACCGATGAAAACAAACAATTTGAGGATATCAATCTTACACTAACGATGGTACCGGACAAGATATAGCAATCGCCAGGGCGGTTAAGACATTATTAATTCCTGAAACGTTGGCGGATTTTAAACCCTTCTTTCCCTAGCCCCTAGTCCCTAGCTATATGATTCATTCCAGCGATATCACAAACGATTCCCACATTCCGGGTATCAACCCGGATAAGCTTTACGAGCATTTCCGCCGTCGCGGTAAACACAAAATCTTTATTGGGATGGCTCCCGGTGTCGGCAAAACTTATCGTATGTTAGAAGAGGCTCGCCAAGTCAAGGAACAAGGGATTGATGTTGTCATCGGTTTATTGGAAACCCACGGTCGCGAAGAAACAGCACAAAAGGCTAGAGGATTTGAAGTAATCCCCAAACAAAAAATTGTTCGCAAAGGCGTCGCCTTACAGGAGATGGACACAGACGCTATTATCGCCCGTCAGCCTCAGCTAGTACTCATCGATGAACTCGCCCATACTAATGTACCTGATTCGCTACGAGAAAAGCGTTACGAAGACGTTGAAGCGGTCTTAGCAGCTGGCATTGATGTCTTTTCGACTGTCAACATTCAGCATATCGACAGTCTCAACGAGATAGTAGTAAAAATTACTGGTGTTGTAGTGCGGGAGCGCATTCCAGACCGCATTCTCGATGAAGCTGACGAAGTTGTGGTCGTAGATGTGACGCCAGAAACTTTGCAAGAAAGGTTACAAGAAGGTAAAATATATGCTCCTGAAAAAATAGAACAATCTCTAGAAAACTTCTTTCAACGTCGCAATCTAGTCGCTCTACGGGAGTTAGCGCTACGGGAAGTAGCGGACAATATTGAAGAGGATGCAGAAAACTCGGCTAAAAACGATCGCTTCTGCAATGTCCGCGATCGCGTTCTGGTCTGCGTATCGACTTATCCTAACTCAATACAACTGCTCAGACGAGGCGCTCGAATTGCCACACAGCTGCACGCTCGCCTTTACGTGCTGTTTGTAGCACATCCAGAACGCTTCCTCACCAAACAAGAAAGTCTACATATTGAAACGTGCGAACATATTTGCCGCCAATATGAGGGCGAGTTTTTACGACTGAACACTACTGACGTTGCCCAAACGATCGCAGAAACTGCCCGCAAGTATCATATTACTCAAGTGGTACTCGGACAATCCCAGAAATCTCGTTGGGAGTTATTCTGGCATGGTTCCCTTGTCCAGAAATTAGTGCAATATCTCAAAGACGTGGATTTGCACGTCATTGCCACTGAAAAGTCAAACTCTAAATAATTTTAGATTGACAATTGGTAACATCGTGGCGCTCCTCAACTGTTGGGCGGCGCGTTGCCGTTACCGCCCTGTCTGAGTAAATATTCCCAGATGCGCCGAATTTCAGCCTGAAACACCTCGCGATCTCGCTCTATTATCCGTAGAGCCATCTGGTGGTCGCGTGCAATGCTGGCTAACTGGGTAACGGTTCGCTCTAATCGTGCAGTGGTCTGTGACAAAGCCCGTATTTCCCTGCGGTTGGCATTTTGGATCGTGCGAATTAGATCGAGATCATCGGCTATCTGTTCTAGCTGCTCATCAATGTTAGAAAGTCGTGCAGCGATTTCTTGTGGTTGGTCTTGGTTCGTAGTCATTAGTTTTTTGTTTGCTAGAGATTGGTGTTTTCTTTGCTACATTTTACGTCCGCCATGAAGACGGTCGAGCCAAAATGTCCGCTCGCAGGCCGCGCAAAGTATAATTTAAAATCTAAATTCTAAAATCTAAAATCTAAAATCGAATGGTTCGTGTAATTGGTTTAATCAGCGGCACGTCAGTGGATGGCATCGACGCCGCTTTAGTAGAAATTTCCGGTAAAGATGTCGATCTAAAAGCCGAGCTTATTGCTGGGGCAACCTACCCCTACCCAGCTACCCTCAGAGAAAAAATTTTAGCCGTCTGCGCTGGGGCAGCTCTTTCAATGGCAGAGTTAGCGGAATTAGATGATGCGATCGCACTTTCCTTCGCCCAAGCTGCCTTAGCTATTCAAGCCTCTAGTACCCCAGCCCAGCTGATAGGCTCCCACGGGCAAACAGTTTACCACCGCCCACCCAAAGACGATTTTGGATTAAAAGAAAACCAAAATCCAAAATCCAAACTGGGATACAGCCTTCAGTTAGGACGAGGCGAGGTCATTGCCCAATTAACAGGCATTAGTACAGTGAGCAACTTTCGGGTAGCGGATATTGCTGTCGGAGGTCAAGGTGCGCCTCTGGTATCGCGTATAGATGCCTTTCTTCTGAGTCACCCCACCGAACATCGCTGCGTTCAAAATATTGGTGGGATCGGCAACGTCACTTATTTACCAGCTCGTCAGGGCAACTGGCTCGAAAGCGTGCGCGGTTGGGATACCGGCCCCGGAAATGCCCTCTTGGATCTGGCGGTACAGCATTTAACGAGTGGCAGCAAAACCTACGACAAAGATGGCACTTGGGCTGCCACTGGCGCTCCCTGTATACCCCTAGTGGAGAAATGGCTCCAGCATAACTTCTTCGAGCTGCCGCCTCCCAAATCTACAGGTCGAGAACTATTCGGAGCAGACTTCTTTAAAGCCTGTATGGCAGATGCCGAGAACTACCAGCTTAGTTCGGCGGACCTGCTGGCAACGCTTACCGAACTTACGGTTGCTTCGATCGTTCGCAGCTACAGCAGTTTCTTGCCCAATCTGCCCGACATGGTGTTGTTGTGCGGTGGGGGCAGTCGCAACCTATACTTAAAACAACGATTGCAAGCTTATTTCTCAGCAGATGAGCATGAAACATCGGGTATGGGTTATAGGCAATTTTCCCAATCCCCAATCCCGGTACTGACAACTGATGAAGTCGGGTTGGATGCGGAGTATAAGGAAGCGATCGCCTTTGCAGTTTTAGCTTACTGGCGGCATATAGGCATACCTGGTAATCTGATGCAAGTAACTGGTGCCCAAAAAGACGTACTTCTGGGGGATATCCACCAAGTGACTGGAACCACTGCGTGTTAGCATAGAGTCTTGCGATCGCGCAGTGAGCAATCAAGGCAAGGAATAGAGGCGTGTCTCACACCTTTTTAATTGAGGCTGGGCGCTGGAGGCTACAGGGAAATTGGCTTGAGCGCAACGGTATGCCCGTTAATGTCAAAGGGCTAATCCTGGTAGCGTGGGGTCGCGACAACTGGTTCACAATGGTGACAAAGCTGGTATTTCCAGACAGCGATCGCGAAGAAATTGCCCTCCAATATCGAGGGCGTCTGGATGGTGGCGAACGTCAGTATACTTTTGTACTGCAACACAGTCTGCTGGGACGAGTTGAAGGAGAAGGCTGGATTGCCCAAGAATCAATCGTGCAGCGCTACTGGGTGCTGGGCGATCGTCAGCGCCGCAGTGGCTTTGAAACACTCCATCGGGTAACTGAAAACCAATACTATATTTCCAGCAGCATTCTGGCAGGCCATTATTTGACCAGCACAATGGAAGCAACGTTGGAGCGTCAGCCAGAATCGAATTATCCTTGAATAGTAGATCGTGTTGTTAGTTCAACTGAGTTCGACGCTAAGCCGTAAAGTTTACCAGACAGAGTGGAGTTAGATTTTAGTTCCACCCTTAAACTTTATCGGCAAAGCTTAGTTATTGGGAAGGAGGTTGAGGCCCCTCACAGGCTCTGTTAGGGTGTCCCAAAAACAGGGATTGCATCATTTGCCAGTACAGTTTCGCATCTTGCGGAGGGGCAATGATTCACGCCCTTTTTTCCATCTCAGGGTTAGGGCGGGTTTAACTAGAATGCGCTGGCATAATCAAAATTCTGCATAAACCCCCCTGACAACCCGGTTGTGAGACAACTTACCGGCAGATATATTACTTTAACGCTCCTTCTGTAGGTGGAGCTCGATCGCAATGACAGATCCGAACATTGGTCGCTTACTTGACAATCGCTATCAGCTTGTGGAGTTGGTGGGAACCGGGGCTATGGGTCGGGTTTATCGCGCCAATGATGTTTTACTGGGAGGCGTACCCGTCGCCGTTAAGTTTCTTTCTCTCACGATTCAAAATCCGAAGTTGCGGTTGCAAGAGCGCTTTGAGCGAGAAGCCAAAACCTGTGCTTTGTTAGGCCAAAAAAGTCTCCACATTGTCAGAGTGATGGATTATGGCGTAGACGAGAATAAAACCCCCTTCTACGTCATGGAATACCTCCAGGGAGAGAGCCTTAGCGAAGTTATTCGCTCCCGCGCTATTACTTTACCTAAGTTTTTGGCTCTGGCACGCCAAATCTCTTTGGGATTGGAGTGCGCCCACCAAGGTATCCCTGTAGACGGCGAAATCTGCCCCATTATCCACCGAGACATCAAACCCAGCAATATTTTGGTAATTCAAGACGCCAGTCTTGGACAGTTGGCTAAGGTTCTTGACTTTGGGATTGCTAAACTGCGTCAGGCAGACAGCGATCAAACGAGCTATTATTTGGGCACTTTGGCTTATTCCTCTCCAGAACAAATGGAAGGAAAGGAACTTGACAATCGTTCGGACATTTACAGTCTGGGCGTGCTGATGTTTGAAATGCTCACGGGTAAGATGCCTCTACAGGCCGAAACTCACTCGTTTGGGGGTTGGTACAAAGTCCATCACTTCCAGCAACCGCGCTCTTTTGAGTCAGTTAACCCAAATTTAAAAGTGCCAAAGGCGTTGGAAAATTTGGTGATGAGCTGCTTGGCAAAGGAACCGGGCTCCCGCCCCAACGATGTCGGTGAAATCCTCAAAGCGTTGGAACCTTTAGAACAACGCTTCCATACGGGTAGGCAACTCGGTGAGCGCATTGAACCAACCCCGGTTAACGCGCCCTTAGCAACGGAATCAAAACCCCATGCCCTAGCAATCCCATCAAAACTCCAGCCGGTAGCAACCCCATCAAAATCCCAGCATCCCCCCTCGCTTGATGAAATCGAGAGTCTCGTTCGACAACAAACCTGGCCGAGCAACAAACCTCTAGCCCAAATTGTGTTTGCTCATTCCTTATCCGCTAGCCTGGAAACTTTGGCCACTCTATGGGTGATGTTAAAAAAAGAAGATATTCAGAAGCGTCATGTTTGCAAACGCTACAATCAATTCTTATTTTTAATGTCTCCCCATCCCATGCTGATGTGGATTACAGCGCTTTACACTCGCGAAGCAGGCCCAAAGTGGCTTCGCTGCTACTTGGATATGAAAACCGCCCAAGGCGAAGAGATGACAAAACTGTTAGGGGAAAAAGGTCGCTACTGGGTGTTGTTATTTGCTTTGGAGGAACATAAAAATTGTATGCACGCCATGAGTGTTAGGATAGCCCCCTCCCAATGCCAATTGCTACAACAGTGGGTTAAGACCAGTCAGACATTGATGTCGGTAGGCTCGCCTAAGATGAGTAAAGAGCTGCTTAATGCCCAATTCGAGAAGATAAAGCCCCAGATTGTCACGAAACTGGAAGGAAATTCATCCTTGAACCTACAAGACTAATTGGTCACCGATTAGAACCCCCCGCTTTCTAAGCGTGGGGTGGTTTCAGTAACCTGATATCATATATCGCGTTGCCGCTAAAAAATCCGTCAGTCGCGAACTATTCCCGCTAAGCTGTTGCTATAGCGGCTAGCAACAGTTAAATAATTTCCATATTTTTGGTTCTTTCCGATCGAATATGCTGCTGTTGGGACACGGCATAATTAAAATTTTTGTATGACCGACACACTTATGATGCCGTGTCCCAACAAAAATGAACAAGATTGAACATTAGCATAATAATTCCTCTAGACCCATATTTCTTAATAACCCTACAACCCAACGCAGTGGGTTTTATTGCCCGTGCGCGATGAAAAATAAAAGATCTTACTTCCAACTTAGATCGTAAGTCGATCGATCCTTGTCTTTGAAACCAGACCAGTCTGGAAACAAACCCCACAAATAAAGTTGACGCCCCAGCATCCCCAGCTTCTTTCCCCTAAGGAACAAAGCAAGAGAAGGAGGTCGCCGACTGCGACGTTATTCATTTCTATTCAAACTGAGCAGTTGGTTCTAAACCCCATTGGTGCTTCAGGAGATTCTTGTAAGTCGCTTCCCTTACCATCATTTGCTCATAGAGCTTAACCAAAAATTCCTGCGCTTGCTCGTGGTTCATTTTCTCGACCTGATTTTTAAAGGAAAAGATGCTGAATTGTTGTTCGAGAGACAGTTCGATTGGTGAATTCATAACTAACTCCTAAGAAAGATATAGCGATGGCTTATCGGTTGTAAAAGGGCCAGTTGGAGAAGGGCTGGGCAGAACTGTTTGGTTACTGCCTCATATTACAAAAGATAACAATCATTTGACAAAGTGCCCATACCTCCTAAGTTGATACTTCTCAATCCAAAAGATAGATCTATCATTCCGGAACTTCTTTAGCGCTTAATGGTATTTTTATCAAGTTCTAAAACTCAAAATTGCTCAGAATGAACAAAAAACTGGGTAGATATACCTACCCAGCTAAATTTATTCGTTCTTCGAGCTAATGATTAATTTTGCTTATCGATAAACTATTCAATGGCCACAACGATCGTCGTGATGTTGTCTCGACCGCCTTGTTCCTTAGCAGCCTCAATGAGATCCATAGCGGCTGTTTCACACAAAGGTGACTGGAGGTAGGAAGCGATCGCGAGATCGGAGAGTTCTTCCGTCAGTCCATCGCTGCACAGCAGGAGGCGATCGCCCACTTCCACATCCAGGGATTGTATCTCCACCTGACCTAAATCCTCGCGCCCCACACATTGAGATAACATATGCCGCCAAGGATGAACCCTAGCCTGTGACGGACTGAGGACACCACTTTTGAGAGCTCGCGCCACCCAAGTATGATCTTCAGTAATTTTTTCCAGCTTTTCGGCTCGCAGTCGGTACAGACGAGAATCACCCACATGAGCTACTAAAGCCTGTTCCTTTCGGAACAGAACTACCACCGCCGTTGTGCCCATATCCGATCGTTCTGGGTGTTCCCGCTGATCCTGGACAATAGCCTGATTTGCCTTCCAGAAAGCTGCCTCCACCAGTACTGGGGATTCCTCTTGAGAATCCCAATATTCGTTTAAGTAGGACTTAATCGCGTCGGTAGCGATCCAGCTTGCTTCTTCACCCCCGGCGTGTCCGCCCATCCCATCTGCCACGATAAAGAATCGCCCATCCGGGTCAATATAAAAAGCATCCTGGTTCACCGGACGAACGAGTCCGGGGTCAGAAAGACCCGTGCAGCGACTTTTCATCTAAAAACCTCCGGGAGTCTGGAAACCGCGTATCTTTAGCTAGCACAGGAAACACAACTCGCAGGTTTTAACCCGCGTCAAATATTTAATTGTCGTCAGTTTTATGCCTAAAGCCCCCGCACTTCAGTGGGGGGTTGCTGACAACTTAGGGATTAACATCAGAAATAGAACGGGAATCAGAGCATACGCTCCGATTTGTCAATCCGTCGGAGCAGCCGGATTAAAGCCACAGCCACAGCAGCTGCAATCAAAGCAGCGATCGCCGCCAGCACTACCTTATCATGAACCAGTAAGATAGTTGCTGACAGCGTAAAAGCACTGATTATTAAAGCATAAGTCGTTCCCGTCTGCGAGCTGTTGAGGCGGCGCAGAACCCGGTCTGTTTCGGTGGAACGCACCCGCACGCGCAAATCGCCCCGCTCTAGCTTTTCTAGGGTTTCCTCAATCCGGCGGGGTAAGCCTAAAGCCGTACTGCTAACTTGAGCCGCTTGACGGCCTATTTCTCCCAGCAGGCTATTAGTAGCATCGAAACCATTTCCATCGCTCATAAGCTGCATTGCAAAAGGTTTGGCAACTTCCATAAAATTAAATTCCGGATCTAAACCTTTCCCCACACCCTCCAGGGTTGAGAAAGCTCGCATCACAAAAGTGAAGGTAGCTGGGAAGCGAAACGGCTGGTCGTAGGCAATTTCATAAAGGTCATCAGTAATTTCGCTCACAGACTGATTTTCAAACGGCTTATCCATAAAGTGATCCAGCATATACTGGATCGATCGCCGCACCGGCCCCATATCATCAGCAGGGGAGAGGGCACCTAAGTTCACCAGAGAGGAAACAACCCGGTCAGCATTTTTTTGGGAAATGCCAAACAGCGTTTCCATCAACTGCTCGCGAACGTTGGTCTTTATCTTGCCCATCATGCCGAAATCGTAGAAGATCAGGGCACCTTCTGCGCTGGCGGCAAGATTTCCTGGGTGAGGGTCAGCGTGGAAGAAGCCATCGTTGAGCAGCTGTTGCAGGTAAGCTGTGGCACCCATTTTAGCTAAAGCCTTACGATCGAGCCCAGCCGTTTCCAGAGCTTCGTAGTGACTGATTTTAATCCCCGGCAGGTATTCCAAAGTTAATACCCGTGGGGAGGTATAGCGCCAGTAAACGCGAGGCACCTTTACCCAATCCTGGCCGCGAAAGTTGCGGCGGAAGGTATCGGCATTGCGACCTTCATTGAGATAATCAATCTCTTCCCACAGAATGCGGCAGCACTCCTCGTAAATTCCCAACCAATCTCGACCGCGACCCCAATCGGGATGATTTTGGAAGTAGCGAGTAATTCCCTTGAGAATTTCCAAATCGATCGTAAACAACTTCACCAGACCGGGGCGCTGCACCTTCGCCACGACTTCTTCACCCGAATGCAGCTGGGCTTTGTGTACCTGTCCCAAGCTAGCTGCGGCTAGAGGAATTGGGTCAAAGCTGCGGTAAAGTTCGGGTACTTTTTTGCCCAAATCCTGTTCGATGATGGCCTCAGCTTGCTCGTAGCTAAAGGCAGGCACCTTATCTTGCAGCTTGGTGAGTTCCTCCACATACTCGGCGGGGAACAAATCCGCACGGGTGGAGAACAGCTGACCGACTTTAATGAAAGTCGGGCCCAAATCCAGAAAAGTTTCTCGAATCCAGATGGCTTGTTTTCGGCGTCTTATGGCTCGTTTGGCATCCGTTATTCCACCTTGATAGCTCCAAGGTTTACTATCGAGCCATAGCTGAGACATTAGAGTTAAAACGAAACCCCAAATGTCCAAAAAGCGGCGCTGACTAGAGTAATTTTCTCGATTCCAGCGGTAGGCTTTTTCACTATAGGATTTTGCTGTAGCCCGCGACCAGGCTATTTCCTTCTGGGGGGCAACACCTTCGCCACGTTCGCCCTTCTCGAAAGACGGACGACTTTTATCTCGCTTCGGCATAACCGGATCATCAGGAAGGGCAGACACTTAGGTTTAGAACTTTATAAAAATCCACTTACAAAAACCACTCCTTTAGGGGTGGGATCGATCGCAAACGGCTAAAACCGCCGTCTCTTCTATACTATACAGGCGTCGCGCATTAAAGGGGGTTTGCGATCGAGGATGGTTAGACTTTCAGCACACAAAAAGCGCATCTAAACAAACAAGAATCCCACGGTTTGAAACCGTAGGACTAGAGCATCAGGTTATTTTCTAGCTTTAAACAGAACGGCTGCGATAGCGTTGCAATTCTGACCGTAATTGAGCAATTTCTGCCCTAAGTTCATCAATCGTTGCTTGCAAGTCTGTCGGTTGCGAACCCAGGGGGACGATCGCAGTAGTGGTTCGCCCCCGCACAGCAATTTCTTCGGCTCGGTTAGCTCGTTCTAGAGCTTGCTCGGTGAATTCCCGCATCCGCTCGCGTTGCTCGGCATCAAATTTGCCAAGTTCGCTCAGGGTGTTGGTAAAGGCTTGCTCTAGCTGCTCGTAGAGGGCGTCGGCAACCGCTCTGCCGACAAAAAAGGCATGAACGAGATTATGACTCATTGAATATTTTTATGGTTTCTACCCGCCCAAATTATAGCTTGCAGATCCGATCGCCTGCCTGAGATCCAAAACCGACTAAGGCTGTTGAGATGGTTCCACAGATGGGGCTACGGATTCTGAGGCGGGTATTGGAGGTAATGGCTGGACAACTGGCGGTTGGGAATTAGATGGCTCCGTAGCTGGTGCTGGTTCGGGGTTGGTTGGAGTCACAGGAGGGGCGGCTTGGGTTGCTGGCGCTTCTGTGACGGCGGGAGTCTCAGCAGGAATGGGCGTGGGAGTAGCAACAGCAGGCTGAATTGGTGCTTCTGGCTCTGGCGAAATTGTTGGCATTGGTGCGACTGGTGCTAGAGCCGATTGAGGGGTTGCCGTTGGTTGGGGCGAAGGTTTCTGAGGTACAGGATACGATCGGACTCTCAATTTTAGTCTAGAACGTCGCGTTCCGGTTGTGGAGTTTTCCTTAACGACAGGGATGTTTGGTTGAGAGTTCGATCGCGAATTTGGTGGCGAGTCGATCCCAGAGTTCGATCGCTCCTTTGGTTCTGGAGTTGCTGACGGTGGAGTCGTGGGTTCTACCGTCGGCCAGTTATTGGTGGGTGGAAAAGACTGTTCTTGCTGCAACAGGGGTTTTCCAGCGTTACCAAAGCGCAGCGTTAAGCCGAAACTTGTCCCGACGATCGCCGCCAGTCCCGCCGTAATTCCTAAAATTCTTATTCCCCAACGTTTGGATGTCTTTTGGCCATTAAAAGGCTCCTGTTCGACTTCGCCATTTGTCGGTGGCTGAGTGGTGGAGAAAAAGGATAGCGTGGGTTCGCCGATCTGGGATGCTGTATTGGGCAGCAGATTTAACCATGCGGCAACAGTTTGCGGACGGCGATCGGCTTCCATATCTAAACCCCGCAAAATCGCTTGCTCAACGGCTGGGCTGAGATTGGGGCGGAGTTGCCTTGGGTTCGGCAGGGGAATGCGATCGCGCAACGCTGCTGGCACAGGCGGTTGACCCGTTAGCAGGCAATAGAGAGTCGCCGCCAGAGCATAAATATCCGTGGCTGGACTGCGCCTACCTCGTGGTAGATATTGTTCGATCGGCGCATACCCAGCTGACAAAATACCCGTATGAGTTTGAGTAACTCCCGGCGTAAATTCGCGGGCAATTCCAAAATCAATCAGGATTACCGACTCTGTTCCTTCCCGTCGGATGATGTTTTGAGGTTTAACATCCCGATGCAGTAGCCCATTGTGATGAACAACGCTTAAAGCTGAGCCAATTTGACGAATGTAGTGAATAGCTTGGGCTTCAGCTAAGGGCTGACCTTGTTTAATCGATTCGGCCAGCGTTGGCCCTGGAATATAATCCATGACGATGAAAGACTGCCCACCCTCCTCAAAAAAATCCAGCACCCTGACAATGTTAGGATGCTGGCATTTTGCTAGTCGCTGGGCTTCGGCGATAAATTGCTCCTGAAATCTGTCAAAATCTTCGTGGCGGCGAAGATTATCATGCAGAGTTTTGATCACAACAGTTTGACCGAGATAGGTGTGGGTGGCTTTATAGGTGATGCCAAATCCACCCTGGCCAATAGCGGCATCAAGAACGTACTTGCCATTTTGAAGTGCTTTGCCAGTCGTTATGTTCATCAATTAAAGTCACTCCACGCGAGATCATCCCAGTTTTCTATCATAATGCTACTGTTTTCCTACTGACTGGCAAGGGATGTGCGGGACGATAACCAAACGCTCGTAAAATTTTGCGTAGCAAATATAACATACTGGCGCGATTCGACTTTGGTAAGGTGGCGCTATTGAATGGTGTTGAGGTGTGAGGAAAAATGCAAAAACTTTTTTGGCAGGCTTTATTAGTCAGCCCAGCAATTTTAATGGCTGGCTGTGTAATTTCTACTTCGGCTCTAGCACAGGAAGTTCACGAGAATGTTGAGCTACCCAGCAGCAACTTCCAGGAGGAAGCCATTGACTTGGGTACAGAGTTAATGGGATTTCCCGCCAGCGTTCTCTCCTTGGATTCAATTCATCGCCAACAAGTTTCAACCAAACTTTTAAAGGATGAGGTAAAGACACCGGCAGCTTCTGTTTCCCATCCTGGAGAACCAATTAATCCCCAGTCAGTTCCCGCCAATGCGGTAAAAAATGAGACGATCGCCCAAATGATATCGTTTCCGGTTGTGTCTGAATCATTATGGCCGCAGAGGGGCAACCCCACCCCCAACCCCTCCCCGTCCCACGGGGAGGGGAGAAGGAGAGAGGGGCAGAGGGGAAAAACGAACAATTCCGACGCAGACGGATTTGATATGACTTCCCTTTCACAGCTGTCTGGCGAACCAATTAATCCCCAACCAGTTCCGATGAAAAACAGCGGCATGGCGCAGGTGACACCCGTTTCACAGCTGTCTGGGGAAGCAACTAATTCCCAACCAGTTCCGGTGCAAAAGGGCGGCATGGCGCAGGTGACTTCGGTTTCTCAGCTGTCTGACGTTCAACCTACCGACTGGGCATTCCAAGCACTGCAATCTCTGGTAGAACGCTACGGTTGTATTGAAGGTTATCCCGATCGCACTTATCGCGGCAACCGCGCCCTGACTCGCTACGAATTTGCCGCTGGCTTAAATTCTTGCCTAAACCGAATACAAGAATTAATTGCCGCAGCAGGCGGCGGCGGAGTCACTCAAGAGGACATGGAAACGCTACGACGGTTGCAAGAGCAATTTAAAGCTGAACTCAGCACACTGCGCGGTCGCGTGGACGCACTGGAAGCACGCACAGCTCGACTGGAAGCCCAGCAATTTTCTACCACCACCAAACTAGGTGGTTTTGTTTCCTTCAACATCACAAACGCCACTATTGGTGGGGGCGATCGTGTGAGGGCCGAAGGATTTAACGTTTTCGCCACCCAGCGCCTTCCGAACGGTACACCGTTTGTCCGAACAGAAGATAACCCCGAAACCACCTTCAGCTATCTAGCGTGGTTAACGTTCAACACTTCCTTCACCGGGAAAGACGCACTCGTAACTCGGATAGGGGCTGGAAATGGATTTTCCCCAGCGAATCTGCTTGTTTCGGCGGGTCAGTTCAACACCACAGGTACACCTTTTCTCGATCAAACGGTTGGCCCGACTGAAAATGATGTGGTACTAGCCGAATTGTTCTACAGCTTTCCAGTTGGCGATCAGTTGCGCGTGACGGTTGGGCCAAGGATAAACTTTTATCGCCACTTTGACGGCAATCCTTTCACCATTCCAATCAATGGTGCAAGTACTTTTAACTCAATTAACAGTACCCTTTTAACTTACACCAAGCGCGGTTCTGGAGCTGTCGTAGAGTGGAACCTCAGCAAGCAATTTGAATTTCGGGCTGGCTATCTGGTGGAAAATATTGAATTTTTCTCCGGTACTCGCCCAGCATCCGATCCAAACAGAGGTTTGTTTAACGGTGCCGATACAATAACGGCTGAACTAACATTTAAACCCTCTAGAACTGCCAACATTCGCCTGCTGTATCAGCGTTCTAATCTTCCCCAAAATCAAAATGGTCAAATTGCCTTTCAGCCTGTTGTTGGGACGGCAGATGATGGTTTTGGCGGGCGCGTTCACGATGCAACTTCCGATACCTTCGGTGTTAACCTCAGTTGGTTGATTACCAAGCATTTTGGTATCTTCGGACGCTATTACTATTCGAGTACCCACATAGAGCCGATCGCAGATAACAGGGAAGAAGGAGATATCAATGCACAAAATATCCAGGCTGGACTTGCCTTCCCAGACTTGGGCAAGCCAGGGGCTCTAGCAACGGTGTCATTTGTTATACCCTATGATGTTTTAGATGGTCGCAAGTTTTTGGTGGCGGGTGGTGGCAATGGCGGTACTCAATACGACATTGAATTGAATTACTTCTACCCGGTAAGTCCGAATATTGCCATTGTTCCAGCTTTTTATATCATCCAAAAT
Organism: Argonema galeatum A003/A1; assembly: GCF_023333595.1. Taxonomy (GTDB): domain Bacteria; phylum Cyanobacteriota; class Cyanobacteriia; order Cyanobacteriales; family Aerosakkonemataceae; genus Argonema; species Argonema galeatum. Next base: position 142,775 of record NZ_JAIQZM010000004.1, on the reverse strand, counting down.
ATTAACAACTTTGATGATAATCCCACTGTGTTTATAGGCAATTTGCGAACTGAATTTCGTTTCTAACTGGGTGGGCGCAGCAGTTTTACTACCCAGAAACCCGGTTTCTTGGAGAAACCGGGTTTCTTTGGGCGCAGCAGTTTTACATTAACTTGAAAAATCTGCTTTTCTTTGATTGTTTCTCAGCCGTTCTATGACTTCGGGTGGAGTATTGGGACCGATCGCACCGCAGTAATATAAGTTCATTACTGCTTTGAAAGCCCAGTCGTTGGGCGACACATCGGTGAAAGGAATTGGCAGGGTGTCTGCACGGTCTTGTACGCAAGCGTTAAGAACTTGTTCTGCTGTTGGTTGAGCTTGAGTTGTCTGTCTTTGTGACCTAAGTGGTTCGGTGTTTTGGGCTTGAGCAAAAGTTGCTAACCAAAGGGGAGACAACAGTGCTACGATCGCGATAATTCTTAATTGCATAAGCTTAGGGTTAGAAAGATTTTGGTCAATGGTCATTGGTCAATGGTCATTGGTCAATGGTCATTGGTCAATGGTCATTGGTCAATGGTCATTCGTAAATACTAATCAAAAAGCGATCGCTAACCGATCGATGATGGGGTCTTCTTCTCCCGCACAATGGGCAGCAAATCGCTGGGCTAGGGGCGGTACGAATACCAGAGGATTGGAGAATCCTGAGAATATGTAAACGCCTTCAACTCCTGGTAGCTTACCAACTACAGGAAGGCGATTGTGGCTGAAAGCAACCAAGCAGTGATGCCACGTTCCCGGCAGCTTCCCCAACGCGGGTAACACTTTCCCCACTTGGGCGCGAATGGCAGCTTCACTCGCAAGTGGATCTATTTTGGCATAGGGGTCGGTGAGAGTGCGACTGATTTGTCCCAGCCTCATTGTGCCATCTTTAAACTGAACAATCCCAGCGTCTAAAATTGGCGGTACTGGTTCGTGACCGGGTTCATCCCATAAATTATCAATTTCTGATGTGCTAGCCTGGGCTTCTAGTTGAAAGCGTTTCATCTGGGCTGGCATCACTAAGGTGTTTAGCTGGATATCAACTGGAGGGGTTTCTATCAGTTCGGCATGAGTAAAGTACAGACGTGCTGAGATACCAGCATCTTTGAGTAACTGTCGGCTAAAACCACCGGCACAGACGACAACATTGGCGCTGTGGTAAGTTTCGGCGTTGGTTTTTACTCCCAAAATGCGATCGCCTTCTTGTATAAATCCCAACACCCGCCCAATCTGCCTCTCTCCCCCAGCGCGAATCGCCGCTTGACAGTAGCCTTCGGCAGTTAATTGCGGGTTGATGTAGCCGTGTTTGACTGTCAAAGCACCGCTAATAGCATCGGGATTCAGCAGTGGTTCGATCGCACAAGCTTCTTCTACACTGAGTAACCTGGGCGGAATCGCGAAGTGGCTATAAGCAGCAGCCACTTTTTCGGGGTCGTCATCGACATCAACAGTCAGGATCAAGTCTAATTCCCGAAACTGGGTATCGATGTCCAACTCTTGGGAGAGAATGCGATTGCGATCGATTCCCTCCGCGCAGAGTTGGCGAGTCAATTCTGTTGTCCCAGACCAGTATGCCAGACCGCCGTAGCTATAGCGAGTGGCATTCTGTGGGGCATGAGTAGCGTATTGTTCTAATAATAGTACGTCAAAGCCTTTTTTCGTTAGTTCGTAGCTTAGTGCCGCACCTGTTATACCGCCGCCGATCACAATCCAATCGTAAGTTTTCATTTATAGCCGAAAAGACTGAACTTACTTCATTCTAGTCGATCGGGGCGATCGCTTCCGGTAACTCGAAGGAGCCCTTTTTAAGATGTTCAAAGTCTATAAATTGGGAAAAAGTAGATTTAAAATATTTTTAACCCCAGATGAACACAGCTGCGTAGAGCCTTATAGTAAGGCAACAACGCTTTTTTAGGATTTTTCGGACAGGCTCTTAGTGCTGATAAGTTTAAAAAACAAACTTTAACCTTATTATAAACTATATTTAATTTTTGAGATTTAAGATAAACAAGTTCGTCAAGTCTTTGGCAGACTCAATGTTTTTGGGAAAGATTACGCCCTGACAGCAAATCCTTGATGAAATATACACAATTTATCTTAGTTGTTTAGCTAGATTTATTTATGAGTGAATTTTCCAACGAAAAATGGGAGATGATCAAAAATCTTGCCGCCCGGTTGCAAGCGATAAAAAATATCTTAGAAGTTTTCACTAGAGAAACTGAGAATCTATTTTTATCTGAAGATCTATCCTCTATGAGACAACAGCTAGAGGCTGACTTTGAGAAGACTTTAGACTCTTTATTGAAGCTGATTGATGAGAATGGTTTCTAAATTACTGTATTTTTTAGATTGTTTGCATACCAGGCAATAAGTAGATACCCAGAAACCCGGTTTCTTGGACAATACCTTCGCCATTTCTTTGTAGGTTGGGTTGAGGCACGAAACCCAACCTACAAAGCTGTAGATACCCAGAAACCCGGTTTCTTGGAGAAACCGGGTTTCTAAGTACGCGGCAGTTTTACGTTTAATGATGCCCACCTACTTAGTAGTGTTAATTTAATGTAAGTTTTTCATAAAGTGGTGAAAAAAGCGTAACCTATGGTAAAATAAAGTCTAAATAAAATTAAGAATAAATTATTGGTTTCCAGCCCACGGATGAATCCGTGGTGTAAATCCTAGAATCCAAAATCCTAGAATCCAAAATCTTTTCATCGAATGACCCAAGAAAAACCTGGAACCTACGAAGGTGGCTGTCACTGCGGTGCAGTTCGCTTTCGGGTGGTTGTTGACAAGCACGAAGCCGACGAATGCAACTGTTCTATCTGCAAAAAAAAGGGTTTTTTGCATCTGATTGTGCCACCAGAAAAGTTTACCATGCTAAGTGGTGACGATGTTTTGACAACCTACAGATTTAACACAGGCGTTGCCAAACATATGTTTTGCAGTATTTGTGGCATTCACAGCTTTTATCGACCGCGATCGCATCCCAACGACTTCGATGTGAATGTGCTATGTCTGGATGGCAACGTGCTGTCAAAATTTCGCATCATTCCCTTCGACGGAGCCAATTGGGAGGAAAATATAGAACAGCTGCGATCGCGAGTGCAACCATCTAGTGAAATAGAGCAGTAGCTGAGCATTCCCATTGCCCATTGCCCATTCCAGCACCCGCAATGCAAAAATAAATAGGCAATCACTTTGAAACAGAACGATCGATGACACAGCAGCAATACCGCATCACCCTTTTACCCGGAGACGGGATTGGCCCCGAAATTATGGCAGTCGCGGTAGATGTGCTGAAAGCGGTGGGTCAGCAAGAAAACCTAACCTTTGAGTTTGAGGAAGCGCTTATCGGCGGTGGTGCAATTGATGCCACAGGCGAACCCTTACCGGCCAAGACTTTGGAAATCTGCCGCCAAAGCGATGCCGTTCTACTGGCGGCAATTGGGGGTTGGAAGTGGGATAGTCTACCATCTCATCAGCGTCCAGAACGCGGACTGCTGGGACTGCGAGCTGGATTGGGGTTGTTTGCCAACCTGCGACCGGCCAAAATTTTACCCCAGCTGATTGACGCCTCCACATTGAAGCGGGAAGTAGTTGAGGGCGTTGATATCATGGTGGTACGAGAACTCACGGGGGGAATTTACTTTGGACAACCCAAGGGAATTTTTGCTACCGAAACCGGGGAAAAGCGGGGGGTGAATACGATGGCGTACACCGAAAGCGAAATAGACCGGATTGGACGGGTAGCATTTGAAACAGCTCGCAAACGGGGCGGTAAACTTTGCTCGGTGGATAAGGCGAATGTGTTGGAAGTTTCTCAGCTATGGCGCGATCGCATCATCCAGTTAGCATCAGAATATCAGGATGTCGAGCTGAGTCATCTTTATGTCGATAATGCTGCCATGCAGCTAGTGCGGGCCCCCAAACAGTTTGACACGATCGTCACCGGCAATCTTTTTGGCGATATTCTTTCAGACGCTGCCGCCATGTTAACGGGTAGTATTGGTATGTTGCCCTCTGCCAGTTTAGGAGCTTCTGGGCCTGGTGTGTTTGAACCCGTCCACGGATCGGCCCCCGACATTGCAGGTCTTGATAAAGCTAACCCAATAGCTCAAGTTCTCAGCGCTGCGATGATGCTGCGCTATGGTTTAAATCAAGCAACAGCCGCAGACAAAATAGAGCAGGCAGTGCTGCAAGTGTTGGACAATGGTTATCGTACCGGCGACATTATGTCTGATGGTATGACGTTTGTAGGTTGCCGAGCGATGGGAGATGCTTTGCTCCAAGCGCTAGAAAATCCCCAAAACTAATCTAATCTATTCGCCAAAAGTGGCAGTTCTTGTTATATGCAGACAAATCCATTAAAAACTAGCTTAGAAAACAAGGATAGGTTAGTGGTACAAGCGTCAAAGCAAAAGGTAGAAATTAAGGGAGACAAGAAAGATTTCCCAGTGTTACCAGATCCAGCTTTACTTCAAGCCGCCCGACAGATTTACCGAGCCTACTATCAGGCCCATCCCAAGCTAGTGGAGCGCCCCATCGGTGTAGCTATTAATCGAATAACGCTGAGGGGTAAGCTGATTTTTGCTAACAAGCCGATATTGTTGCCCCAAGAAAGTTTTGTGCCGTTCGATCAGATTGAATCAGAATTGTATTAGCGGCAAAAACCGATAGCCAATCGCCCACAGCCTAGAAATGCTGGGGCTTGCGCGTACTCTCGTCAGGCTTAAGTCCTTGCCTTGCAAACGAGAGTACGCGCAAGCCGCGATTTTTAATCGCCTAGTATTTTTGACTGAGACTGGTATTAGGTACGTTGTTGCGATGCCGCGCTCTTATCCAAGTTGTTATAATACCAAATCCGGGTTGGTTACCCCATGAGAATTTTTAGCCTAAACATTGTAGAGACGTTTCATGAAACGTCTCTACAGCCTAGAGACATAAAGGGGGTAATTGTTGCGGATTTGGTATATAGCCCTTATAAGGTAGATGAGGTATGACTGACAGCTTATATAACCACTAAATTAAGAGGGCTAAAGCCCAACTACGTACCTCACTTACTTGAGAACCGCTATAAGAGCGCGGCATCGCAACTACGTACCCAGAGTGCAAGTAACTAGCAACTTGAATTAAATAGACAAATGATATTAGAAAAAATTTTTGATTCAGGAGATTTTATCCCACACGGGCATTGCTACCTGTGGAAGCCTGAGTTGGTGGGAATTCACATAATCTCGGACATTTTAATTGCGCTTGCATATTATTCCATCACGATCGCACTAATATATTTTGTTCGCAAGCGGAAAGATTTGCCCTATCCTTGGATATTCCTGCTGTTTGGTGCATTTATCGTCGCTTGCGGCACTACCCATTTAATGGAGGTTTGGACGCTGTGGCATCCGATTTATTGGCTGTCTGGGTGGCTCAAAGCGATAACGGCTGTAGTTTCACTCTACACAGCTTTGACGCTTGTACCGTTGGTTCCTAAAGCGCTAGCTCTCCCCAGTGCCGCAGAACTCTCAGCCATCAACCGTAACCTGGAAAACCAAATTTTAGAGCGCCAGCGGGTTGAGGAGGCACTGCGCCAGAGCGAAGCCCGTTATCGCGCTATCGTAGAGGATCAAACCGAACTGGTTTGTCGGTTTTTGCCCGATCGCACTTTCACGTTTGTCAACCAAGCTTACTGTCGTTACTTTGAGCGATCGCAGGAAGAACTGCTTGAACATACCTTTGCTCCTGTTATTCTCGAAGAAGATTTGGAACAAGTAGAAACACAGCTAAGTACTCTAAGTCGGGAAAATCCCGTCACAACGATCGCAAACCGCATTATCCGACCCAACGGAGAAATTCGCTTTCACCAGTGGATCAACCGGGCGATTTTTGATGAGCGAGATCGCCCGGTCGAGTTCCAAGCAGTAGGGCGGGACATCACAGAACTGAAGCGGATAGAAGAGGCACTGCGGATATCGCAAGCGCGTCTGGCTGGAATTCTAGATATTGCCGATGATGCAATTATCTCGGTAGATCCTACTCAACGTATTACTCTATTTAATAAAGGCGCGGAAAAGATCTTCGGATACAAAGCTATTGAGGCTATAGGCCAACCACTCGACCTACTTTTGCCAGAGCGCTTGGCGGCGCTTCATCGCCAGCACGTAGTGGGATTTGCGTGGTCATCCTCGCCAGCCCGCAGGATGGGCAACTGCCGCGAGATTTTCGGTCGTCGCAAAGATGGTACAGAGTTCCCGGCTGAAGCCTCGATTTCGCGGCTGGAATTGGAAGGTGAAAAAATTTTTACCGTGTTTCTGCGCGATATTACCGATCGCAAGCAGGCAGAAGAAGCTTTGCAAGAGAGTGAAAGACGCTTCCGCGCTATCTTTGACCAGACATTCCAATTCATTGCACTGCTGAAACCAGACGGTACGCTTTTAGAAGCTAACCAGACAGCGTTGGATTTTGCGGGACTGAAACACTCAGATGTTGTCGATCGTCCTTTGTGGTCAACGCGGATCTGGACTATTTCGATGGAAACCCAGAACCAATTGAAAGCCGCGATCGCGGAAGCAGCAACAGGCAAATTCGTTCGTTACGAAGTCGAGCTAATGGGTGCTGGCAATAAAATGACAACCATTGACTTTTCCCTCAAACCTGTTAAAGATGAGAAGGAAAATGTGGTTTTGCTGATTCCAGAAGGGCGCGATATTACCGATCGCAAGCACGCAGAAGCTGCATTGCAAAGAGCTTATGACGATCTAGAAGTCCGAGTTCGGGAACGAACTAAAGAACTAGCAAAAGCCAACACAGATTTACAGATGGAGATTGCCGATCGCCTTCGCGTGGAGGCAGAACTGGAAACCCGCATAAAGCAGCAGGCAGCGGTGGCTCAACTCGGTCAACAAGCACTTGCCGACAAAAACCTTTCCACTATTTTGACGCAAGCTTGTGCGATTTTAGCACAAACTCTTGAGTTGGAGTACAGCAAGGTTTTAGAACTCCTTTCGGGTGGGGAAGCTTTGCTGCTGCGGGCTGGTGTAGGTTGGCAAGAAGGATTGGTGGGAAGCGCAACAGTGGGTTCTGGGATGGATTCCCAAGCTGGCTACACCTTGCTTTCGAGCGATCCGATCGTTGTGGAAGACTTACGCACGGAAGTACGGTTTAGTGGCCCATCTCTGCTTCGCGAGCATGGAGTTGTCAGCGGTATGAGTGTCATAATCCAACAAGGTAGCGATCGCCCTTTTGGAGTCTTGGGAGTGCATACAACCAGACAGCGAAAATTCACTCAAGATGACCTTCACTTTCTCCAAGCTGTCGCTAATGTGCTTTCTTCTGCTCAAGCCCGCCAGCAGGCAGAACACCAAATTCAGGCATCTCTCAAAGAGAAAGAGGTGTTGCTCAAAGAAATTCACCATCGTGTCAAAAACAATTTGCAGGTCATTTGCAGTCTGCTCGGCCTTCAGTCCCGGTCTATCAATGATAAATTAACAAGTGATATATTCAAAGAAAGTCAAAATCGCGTTAGATCGATGGCACTTATCCACGAAAAGTTGTATCGCTCTAAAGACATGACAAAAATTGATTTTGCTCAGTATATTCGTGAATTAGCTACTAATTTGTTTCGTTCTTACGGAATAAGAAATAACGATGTAAATCTGAATATTGATGTTAGCAATAATATTTTTCTTGATGTTGACACAGCAATTCCTTGTGGCCTGATTATCAACGAGCTTGTTTCCAATTCTTTGAAATATGCTTTTTGCGAAGGAGAAAAAGGTGAGATTGGCATTATATTTTATCCGTTTGAAGAGGATAATTTAGTACTGATTGTTAGGGACAATGGTGTGGGATTGCCAGCAGATTTAGATATGAAAAATACGAATACTTTGGGGTTAAAATTAGTTAATGGTTTGGTCAATCAGTTGAAAGGTAATATCGATCTGAATTCCAGTGCGGGTACGGAGTTTAAGATTGTATTTACAGGAGTTCAAATAGAGCAATGACAATATGTTAACAAAAAATGCGATGATTGATAGCACCACAATTTTAGTGGTAGAAGACGAAAGCATCGTTGCTATAGACCTACAAAATATTTTAGAGAATTTAGGTTATAAAGTAGCGGCGATCGCAAATACTGGCATTGAAGCAATTCAAAAAGCAGATGAAATTAAACCGTGTTTAGTGTTAATGGATATTAGGTTAAAAGGAGAAATAGACGGAATAGAAGCGGCGGAACAAATTCTTTCGCGTTTCGATATACCCGTAATATATTTGACTGCTTATGCTGATGAAGAAACGTTAGAGCGGGCTAAAAAGACAAGTCCATTTGGATATATTATCAAACCTTTTGAAGAAAGAGAATTAAATATTACTATTGAGATAGCTATTTACAAACATAAGATGGAAAAGCAAATAAAAGAAAATGCTAAATGGCTTTCCACCGTACTCAAAAGCATTGGCGATGGCGTGATTGCTAACGATACCAAGGCGTGTGTCACTTTTATGAATCCGATCGCCGAAGCACTCACTGGCTGGCAGCAGTCAGATGCGATCGGTAGAAATTCGACAGAAGTATTTAATATTGTCGATGAAGTAACCCGTATTACCATTGAAAGTCCTGTAACCAAAGCACTTAATGAAGGTAATATTTTCAGTCTGCCGGAAAAGACTTTGCTTATAGCTAGAAATGGTACAGAAGTACCGATTGGTGATAGCGTTGCACCGATCAAAGACGATAAAGAAAACGTTATGGGTGCGGTTTTGGTGTTCTGGGACATGACCGATCGGAGGGACGCAGAGGAAAGATTGCGGTATCAGGCTTTTCACGATGCGCTGACAGGTTTGCCAAACCGCGCCTTGTTCTTGGAACGGCTCGATCGTGCGTTTAAGCGAGCAAAACGAGAGCGGGATTATTTGTTTGCAGTGTTATTCCTGGATATTGACCGTTTTAAAATTGTCAACGACAGTTTTGGGCACACGATCGGAGATCGGTTGCTGATTGCGATCGCGCAAAGGTTAGAAAATAGCTTACGCACCGCTGACACAGTTGCGCGTCTGGGGGGAGATGAGTTCGCTATCCTTTTGGAAGATATCGAAAATATCAACGATGCCTGTCGCGCTGCTGACCGAATTTTGAGCGAACTGAGTTCGCCCTTCAACATAGACGCATACGAAACCTTCACCAATGCAAGCATCGGTATCGTCTGTAGCTTGTCGAGTTACGAACGGGCAGAAGATTTGATCCGCGACGCCGACATCGCTATGTACCGTGCCAAATCGCTTGGGAAGGGACGGTATCAGGTGTTCGATACAGCCATGCACCTTCAAGTAATAGCGCTCTCGCAGTTAGAAAACGACCTGCGACGAGCGATCGATCGCTGCGAGTTTCAAGTCTACTACCAACCAATTGTATCCCTAGCAACCAGCAAAATTGTCGGATTCGAGGCGCTAGTGCGCTGGCAGCATCCCCAACGCGGCTTAGTGCCTCCAGGTGAGTTCATTCCGCTAGCCCAAGAAACAGGGGCGCTCATGCAAATCGACTGGTGGGTAATGCGCTCAGCGTGCCGCCAAACGCGGCTATGGCAGCAGCAAATTCCCACTTCCTCACTTTTGACAATCAGCGTAAATCTTTGTAGCAAACACTTTGCCCAATCAAACCTAATCGAACAAATCGATGGAGTTCTGCGGGATACTGGTTTAGCTGCCACCAGCTTAAAGCTAGAAATTACAGAAAGCGCTATCATCGAAAATGCCGAATCTGCGGCTGCCACACTCTCCCAATTAAGAGCTTTGGGAATTCAACTGTCCATTGATGATTTCGGCACCGGCTATTCATCTCTTAGCTATCTTCACCGCTTCCCAGTTAATACGCTCAAGATCGATCGCTCTTTTATTAACAACATGGGTGAAGATAGGGAGAGTTCGGAGATTGTCAGAACTATCGTGATGTTAGCTCATAACCTAGGGATAGACGTAATTGCAGAAGGGGTGGAAACGAGACAGCAATTGACAAAATTGAGGGAGTTGCAATGCGAATACGGGCAAGGGTATTTCTTTTCTAGGCCGTTGCCATCTCAAGAGGCAGAGAAGTTGATAGCGATCGAGTAATATCGTTTCCGGTTGTGTCTGAATCATTATGGCCGCAGAGGGGCAACCCCACCCCCAACCCCTCCCCGTCCCACGGGGAGGGGAGAAGGAGAGAGGGGCAGAGGGGAAAAACGAACAATTCCGACGCAGACGGATTTGATACAAGAGCTATAAAACATGGATATCTTAATAATGTTGCCCGTGGTTTTGTTTGTCTTCGTACTGGGGGCGTCTGTTGGTAGTTTTCTCAATGTTGTGGTTTACAGGTTGCCAGCTGGGTTATCTCTGCTGTTTCCTCCCTCTCGCTGTCCTCAGTGTCTCAATAGATTAAAAGCTTATGACAACGTACCCGTGTTTGGCTGGCTGTGGTTGCGGGGGCGCTGTCGCTACTGTAGAAATGCGATCGCGGTACGCTATCCTTTAGTGGAAGCCGCAACGGGCATTTTGTTTTTGTTGGTTTTCTTGAAGTTTGGCAGTATTGGAGAAACGCTTGGCTATTGGCAAACGTTGGGTTACTGCGCTTTTTTGAGCTGGCTTTTGGCTTTGTCGCTGATCGATCTCGATACCATGACTCTACCCAATTCCTTAACTCAGTCTGGGTTATTGGCGGGTTTGGTATTTAAAGGTGCGATCGGTTTCCTGACAGCAAATAACTTAGCAGGCTCGATTAACCAAGTGATGTCGGGTATCGTCGGTGCCGTGCTGGGTATATGGTTGTTTGACGCGATTATTGTGGTCGGATCGATCGTTTTTGGGCAAGCCGCTATGGGTGGAGGAGATGCCAAATTGGCGGCGATGATGGGTGCTTGGCTGGGTTGGAAGTATTTGCTGCTGGCTGGGTTTTTGGCTTGTGCGCTGGGGTCTTTTGTGGGTGGCGGCGCGATCGCGCTTGGCTTGCTAAATCGCCGTCAACCGATGCCTTTTGGCCCCTTTCTGGCACTGGGAGCCGGGTTGACGGTTTTTTTCGGTCAGGATATTTTAGCCACATACCTACAATTATTTTTCCCCCTCATCTGACATTTCGACTGCAACTTGGGATGAGGTGACATGACTCCGACCTAAAGGTACGGAGCTTCTAAGAATCACTTCTTAGTCTTCCTAGTTGTTCCCTTTCGACTGCGCTCAAGGCGAGCCTTGCGGGTTTTCGACTTTGACCTAGACTGAGATATCTCAGTCCCTGGCAAACCGTCTGCATAGGCGTTTTGGATTCCCGACTGCCCATCGGTACTAATTAGTTCTATTCCCCTATCTTAACATATTTAGCGGCATTGCATCTGCCACCAAATATAAAGCCGTGCTAGAAGCACGGGGTTTTAAACCCAACTTTCTGATAAAATCAACCTGTGTCTTGGATCTCGCTGAAAACCACTTCTACCCGCTGGGAAGCGGAACTAATGCAGCAAATCCTCGCTGCACATCAAATCCCGACCCGAATTATCGACTTGGGGATTGCTTCATATATGGGAACGGGTAGCCCTGCAGCTTTGCAGGTGCGATCGCAAGATCGGTGGACAGCCCTGCTTCTACTCAGCCCGCTGGAAGAGGAGCAAGCGCCAGAAGAAGATACTTGAGTAATTTGACCGAGTACGCACTTAAAAAGCGATTAACAAGTTAGCAATTAGCAATTAACAATTAACAAAATTAAAAGGAATTTACTGTCTTCATGTCTTTGTTTGATTGGTTTGCCAATAGAAAAAAATCCAGTCCTATCAGTCCAGAACGACAAGAGCGCGAGATTGCGGATGGGCTGTGGACGAAATGCGAAGCTTGCAGCGTGATGGCTTACACCAAAGATCTGCAAGTTAATCAGATGGTTTGCCGGGAGTGCGACCATCATATGCGGATCTACAGCAACGAGCGCATCCGCCAGCTGATAGATGCAAATACCTGGGAGCCGATTGACGAGGGACTGCGCCCTGGCGATCCGTTACAGTTTCGCGATCGCAAAACGTACCGCGATCGTCTCAAAGAAACCCAAGAAAAAATCGGCCTTTCCGATGCCGTGCAAACCGGTTTGGGGAAAATGGAAGGTAACCCAGCCGCACTGGGCGTCATGGACTTCCGATTCATGGGCGGTAGTATGGGCTCCGTCGTAGGAGAAAAACTCACCCGTCTAGTAGAACAAGCTACCCAGCAAGGCTTACCAGCGATCGTTGTTTGTGCCTCCGGCGGAGCCAGAATGCAAGAGGGAATGCTCAGCCTGATGCAGATGGCTAAAATTTCCGCTGCTCTGCAACGCCACAGAGAAGCCAAACTGCTATACATTCCAGTTTTGACTCACCCCACAACTGGGGGTGTGACTGCGAGTTTTGCCATGTTAGGAGACATCATTGTGGCAGAACCAAAAGCCACGATTGGGTTTGCCGGACGGCGGGTGATCGAGCAAACCGTGCGAGAAAAGCTGCCTGACGATTTTCAAACCGCTGAGTATCTCCTACAGCACGGCTTTGTGGACGCGATTGTGCCCAGAACCAGACTCAAATCAACCCTGGCTCAGCTGATTCGCCTGCACTCAAGAGAGGGGCTAGGGGCTAGGGGCTAGGGACTAGGGGAAGAGGGGAAGAGGAGCAGAGGGGCAGAGGGAAGAAGATTGTTCCACTCAGCACTCAGCACTCAGCACTACTCAATAACTATCTTGGGAAAGGTACCGCTCAGTGGCATGATTATGAGAGTGGCTCAATCTTTCGTAAAGAACCAGTATGGGTTTTGCAGATCTGTCGATCGCAGAAATAGCGGCTGACTACAACACTTCAGTGGCAGAAGTGTTACAGCTTTGCGATCGGTTGGGAATAAACTATAAAAACCCTCAGACTCGTTTGGCCTTGGAGGACGTGAAAGCAATCATTTCCGAAATTATGGCTAAAAGAAATTGCTCAGGCAGCGATCGACAGGAAGATTCCTCCCTGTAATCGAACAGTTGCTCAGCTTCTGAAGTAGATTATCCCGACCATTGCCGATCATTTGGGCTAGAGCCATCCCGCGAACCCTAGTGATAGGTCTGCCGATCGAATAGGGCAGATTGAGCCCACCTGCTATATCCAATCACCGAGCCTGATTGTTTTGGGAGTACCATGCTTAAAAAATACGTCTTGCTTGCTGTGGCTACCGTATTATTCACCTTTCAGATGGTTGTCGGAAACGCATTTGCCGTCGAACTCGACGCCGCAACCCGCACGGTGCAAAAAAATGGAGCCGGTGACAGCGTTGTCCTGAGCCTAAAACAAGTTCAAGAAGGCAAACGCCTGTTTAATAGTGCCTGTTCTCAATGTCACAATGGCGGGATCACAAAGACCGACCCCAACCTGGGACTCGAGCCGGAAACCCTCTCTCTAGCGACGCCGCCCCGCAATAACATCGAAGCATTGGTGGATTACATGAAAGATCCCACCACCTATGATGGCGAAACCTCGATCGCTGAGCTACATCCCAGCAAGAAGAGCGCCGATATTTTCCCGGAAATGAGAAATCTTACCGACGAAAACCTCACAGCGATCGCCGGTCATATTCTGCTCCAGCCAAAAGTCGTGGGTGCTAGGTGGGGAGGCGGCAAAATCTATTATTAAAGCCGTCTTTTAACAAGCCTAAGCAACATCAGAAAGTTAGGCATCCAATCCGGCGTCAATTACTTTGAGTTCCCCATCTGTTGACGATTTTGGCTACTTACCTGGGTGTGATGCTGGTAAGCTCCGACCGTAGCACCCCAAGATCTGTTATGTGGGGGGAGCGACCTTACCAAACCCGCAAGTGTCTCTCTCCCTAATTTTCCTGGCAATTTCATAACGGTAAGAGCCTGAGCGGTAAAATAATTTTTTGGGTAACTTCAGTACAAAAATGTGCTGAAAATATTGAGAGCAGAAGTTACCGTAGGGGCTGGGTTTAAGCTCACCCCTACAACCGAGAACGGCAGCTACCCTCCCGCCGGAGGAATAAAAAAAGCTGCGACTGCGATCGGTTCGGTTCGCACAGATTTGCTGTTGAGAGTACACATTGAGTTGAGGAGAACCCCCTTGAGAAAATTAGTATCGGTTGTACTGCTGACGATCGCAGTCTTCACATTTGCCTTGGGTCGTCCTGCCCTGGCAGAAGGAGATGTAGCCAATGGTGCCAAAATCTTTAGTGCCAACTGCACTGTCTGTCACGCGGGTGGTAGAAACCTCATTATGGCCCCTAAAACCCTGAAGAAAGATGCCCTGGAGAAGTACGGTATGTATTCTCTAGAGGCAATTACAACCCAGGTGACGAAAGGTAAAGGTGCCATGCCCGCCTTTGCTGGTCGTTTGAAAGCTCAGCAGATAGATGATGTAGCGAGCTACGTGCTATCTCAAGCCGAAAAGTGGTAACTGCTGGCTAAACACTACAGGACTTACGCATAAGGCAGCAAAGCATGGGATATGGGGCATAAGAATTTACTTTCTCACTCCTTGACAAGGAGCCGCTCCGATCCTCTGCTAGCTGTTGAAATGGGTAAGTCCTCAGATTTTATCCGCAAGTTAGACGACATCCCCTAAAGTCATAGGCTATCCTTCAGCTTGATGATGCTCTTGGAAAAACGCCTGTGGTTCCCCTTCGCGATAACAATCCCACAGTAATCACTCCGTATGTCACTTACGGGCTGATTGCGGTTAATATTCTCGTTTTTTTATATGAACTGACTTTGCCACCAGCGCAATTGGAAGGATTTTTCCATCTTGCGGCTATAGTGCCGCGAGAACTATCAGCCAGCTTTTCGGGCATATCCGTAAATCAGCAGGTGCCAGAGTGGATGACGCTGTTTACGTCACAATTTCTGCACGGTGGTTTTTTGCACTTGGCGGGCAATATGCTGTTCCTGTGGATTTTTGGCAATAACATTGAAGATAAGTTGGGTCACGTCAAATATTTGATTTTCTATCTGGCTTGCGGTGCTTTGGCGGGATTAGCCCAGTGGTTTTTTTCAGCTGCTTCTCCAGTCCCTTCGCTAGGTGCTTCCGGTGCGATCGCAGGCGTGCTGGGAGCTTACATTCTCAGGTTCCCAAAGGCACAAATTCTCACACTTTTTGGATATTTCGTGACGACTGTTCCTGCGTACTTCTTTCTGGGTTTATGGTTTATACAGCAAGCCTTCTACGGCGTTGCCAGTCTCAATGCTCCCGCCAACATCGGCATGGAATCCGGTGGAATTGCCTACTGGGCTCACGCAGGTGGCTTTGTCTTCGGAGCAATTTTAGGCCCCCTGTTGGGGTTGTTTGACGATCGCTCTTCGTCCGAGCCGTTTTAGATTTTAAATTTCATATTTTTAAATCTAAAATCTAAAATTTAAAATCTAAAATTTCCCTAGCCCCTATTTTCTTTTGACTTTTGACTTTTGACTTTTGACTTTTGTTGACTCTTGGGCTTGTTTTTCCGACAAGTTTTCTGGTTCGGCTACTACCGACTCCTGCGGTTCGGCGCTAGAGGTAGGCATCGGAAGTGGGATGTCCGCCCCATTGATGATGGCACCCAACAGCCGCAGTTCTTCTGATTCGTTGAGTTGATCTATAGCCTCCGTCAACATACTCTCAGCTATGTAACCTGGTCGGGTCACGAGTACAATGCCATCGGTTAGCGGCTCCAGTAACAGAGCGTCATTGCAGAGGCTGAGGGCTGGTGTATCAACGATAACCATGTCAAAACGACCGCGCACATCTTCAAGTAAGCGTTGAAACTCGCTGGATTCTAGAATAGCTGACGGTTGCCGCAAGGGGCCCGGACTCGGTACTAAGTATAAATTTTCCACTTCCGGTACAAGACGGATACATTCATTCCACGTACTGTAGTAGCGCAAAGGTTCCACATAGGCATCGGGATCGGGTGCGACTTTAAGAGCTTTAGCAAGGGATGGCGATCGCAAATCCGCTTCGATCAGCAGCGTCCGCTTACCAGCGCGGGCAGAGGCTATTGCCAGGTTATAAGCCGTTAGGCTCTTACCTTCTTCATTAATCGTGCTGGTCAACAAAATCACCTTCACAGGTTTATCGCTGGTACGGCGCAGATTAGTGCGGATACGTTCGTACACTTCCAGATAGGGAGAATCTGGTGCTACCAGAACTGGGATACCGTCGCTCACGGGGTCGATCGTCATAATGTAAGGCACGATGCCCAAAAGCTGCACCTCTTGTTGCAGCAGCAAGCCTCGGATATCCTCCATTGTTTGGAGTATACCGCCCAGCATTCCCAGCAAGAAAATTAACCCGCCGCCTACAGCTACTCCAGCCAAGGCTCCGATTGCGATCGTCAAGATAGGATTGGAACCAGCCAGGACTATCTCATGAGCTTCTGCCTGTTTGACAATGCTCAAGCTGCTAACCGTCTCTGCCTCTGCTGCCTGTGCATCCACCAAAGCCGCCTGCATCCTGCTGTAGAGATTTTGTTTTAGTCCGAAACGCTCTTGCAAGCGTGCTAATTCGAGTTGTTTATTGGGGATAGTAGCGTATTCCCGCCTGAGAGTCTTTTCTTGCTGGACGATCGTACTCAACTGTTGCACAAGCGCATCTTGCTGGGTCTTTAAGGCGATCAGCTGTTGTGCCAGCGCTTGTCGGGCTGGGTCTAGGCTGCTGTCTTGGCGAATTTGAGCGCCGCTTTGGATGGGTGCCGCTATACCGTTCCCGCCAATCACCTCAGCCGCTCTACCTCTGAGCAGGTTTTCGTAAGATTGTTGCTGCTTGCGTAACGCAATTATATTTGGGTGTTCAGGCCGGAGATCTTTCTTGAGAATCTCTAGCTGAGTTTCCGTCTGATAAATCTGAGCCCGCAGATTGGCAATAATGGGGTCGGCACTAAGAGCCGAAGAAGCATAAGCCTGGTCAGGTGTCAATCCTAACCGTTGCTGCAAGCTGCGAATTTGCGCGTCAATCCCCTGCAATTGGAATTGAATCTGCCGCTGCTGAGCTTGACCCCCAGTAATACCTTGAATCAAACTACCATTCTCGGCTGCCAACAAAATTGGCCCTTCTTGCTTGGTATACTTTTCGACTTCTTGCTCTGCTGCCCGAAGTTCCTTCTCAGCTGGCGGCAACCGTTTATTGATTTCGGTGATGATCGATCGCAAGCGCTGCGTGTTAATAAAACGGCTGCGCTCAACCATGCCCACCATCACTGTGTTGATTACTTTAGTGACGTTTTCGTTTGTTTTATCTGAGTATTCAATTGTCAGCAGAGGTGGTGGAGCCGGTTGTCCCTTAGCAGGCGCTTTGGGTAGCTTAACATCGATCTTCTTGAATACTTCCCTGGGTTTTGCCTTGATTTGCGACGCCGCCGCCTTCACCACATCCTCATTGAGGAGCAAATCGACATTGACGCCCTGTCCCTGCTGTTGAATGTCAGTTCCTGTCTTGGAAAAAATTACTGGCGGTTGAGTTAAAGTAATGATGCCTTCACCCTCGTATTCGGTGGGTGGTGGTGGCTGTAACGCCACGAAACTGGCTGCCCCCACAATCATAATACAGGCAACTATTCCCTTCCATTTGTGCTGGTCGAAGGCGATCAGATAACGCTTAACAATAGGTGAAGTCATGGCAATTTTAGATTTAAGATTTTAGATTTTAGATTTTATTAATTTCAAATTTTAAATCTAAAATCTGAAATCGGCAATTATTTTTAATTACCGTCTCCGTTGTCTGAGCCAGGGCCGAACAGATCGTTAGCACTGTTGCTCAACGAGCGGAAGAAGAGGAGAAAACCGAGAATATCTCGAAATGGTTGGGTAAAGGTATTGAGCGCGTAAGTAATCCGACCTACAAGATTGCGACCGATCACAATCACATCGTTGTCTCGCAGGGGAACATTTTGAGAAGCATCGCCAAATAAAGCTCGTTTGCCATTGAGTTCTCTGACGATCGCTCTCCCTCGTTCTTGGTCAAACCGGATCAGCGCCACCTTGGTGAGATCCGCAACTTGGAGATTGGGACTGGCAGCTGTGAAGGCATCAAGAAAAGTACTGCCATTTGGAAGGCGAATATTACCCAACGCCTGATTAGGATAGCTTAAAACGCGGATGTTGATAACTTGCTGCGACAGGGTGGATTTAGCTACGAGCTGACGATCGTAAGTGGCGTCGTTTCCCACTTCCAGTTGAGGTACAATCACCGCATCCCCATCCTCCAGACGCAAATCGGGCAGAGGATCTCCTGCTGCTAGAGGGGTAAACAAATCTATGGGTTGCTCAATAAAAGAGCCATCCAGCAAGAAGCGACGCACGCGGATTTGGCGTAGGTCAGCTTGGATTGTACTCCCCCCCGCTGTCAGCAGCGCCGCAGTGAGGCGCGGCGGGAAGCCCAGGTTATAGAAACCCGGTTTGACGACTGCGCCGGTTATGGTGACTTGAACCGGACGCTGACCTCCTAGAGACACATTGACTACCGGATCGATTACGTAGCGATTTAACCCCAAGCGAATCTTTTCTTGGACTTCTGCCAGAGTCAGACCTCCTACTGATATTGTTCCCAGCAAGGGCACCACAATTTTGCCTTCGGGACTAACGTTGGTACTAAAGCTCAGGTCTGCAAAGCGTTGAGTAATAACAGAAACGGTATCTCCGGGGCCGAGTCGGTAGGGGCCAAACTGGGGACTGGTCTGAAAGCGCTGGGGGGTATTTTGGAGTTCAAAGGGAACGACTGGTATGGTTACGGGTAACTGCGCTAAAGAATTTTGGATTTTGCGCGAAGTGGGCGTCTTGGCGGTTCCCGTCACGATGCCCACCGAAGCACCAGAGGATTTTGGATTTTGCGCGAAGTGGGCGTCTTGGCAAGCGAGTGTGGTCTTGGGGGTTTCCCCCATGAACACCTCGCGCTGGTTCCCGTCACGATGCCCACCGAAGCACCAGAGGATTTTGGATTGAATTTTTTTCTTTTCAATTGGCAATTTTAAATCGGAAATCTGCAATTCCCCTGCTGCCCAGCTTTTTTCAGGAATCGTCCAAAATAACGATGTGCCGGTTAGCAGGAGTGTGCTACCAGTGTGAAGAGTAAGCAGGTGAATTGCAGTTAACCGTCGCCGGAAAAGAACCCCTTTCATTTTTAATTTTTCATTGTTTTTATTGTTTCAGGAGCGAACCTGCCATTAATGCGGACTGAACGGTTTGGCCGAGGGACTGTGCTAGGGGCCAAACTTTTTCGATGTCGCCCAAAGGTTCGATCGGAATTTGGATGTTGATTGCAACCCAAGGAACGCGACGCCCCTGCCACTGGGCTTTTTGATCGGCCCAGAACCATTTGCCCGGTTCTGGAATGCCTCCATCGGGAAGAGCATACCATTGCAGTACGGCGTAGGTCTGCTTTGGGTTCCAGGCTTGAAAGAAGTGGGCTTCCACCTTGGCACTATGATTATTTGTTGAGTTGGCAGTAAACTGTGCGTCGCGATATTTATCTGTTTTCCAGCGCCAAGACCCTTTGATATCTACCCACTCTACCTGGGGCTGATCTTTGGGCCCATTCTGGGGGAGTAGCATCAATATAGCCTGAGTCTGTCGATCGCGCTGTATATTTTGGTAAGACCATTTGTGGCCACCAACTTCCCTGACTTCTTGGGAGATAGTCTGCCAACCGGTCAGGGTCAGTCCAGTTTTGCGTAATTCTTGCAGTTGTTTGAGTGAATGCACTGGCGGCGGCTGTTCCCAAGGCCAATGTCCCTTCAGGTAACTGGGAATTGCTCCCAGGGCAATCAAGAGCAGCAGGAACAGGAGTAAGATGACCTGAGAGAGTTTTAAGTTATAAGTTTTGAGTTTTGAATTCAAGTGATTCATGACTCTGTTAGCTGTTCGCTCTCATCAAGGTCACTGGGGAAATATTTTTCCATTAAATTGATTAGCACGACCAATATTCCCAGCATACAGGCAGAATATAGGTCGCCGCCCCAACTTTCGTGCAGCCATTCAAAGGCTTGGTGATTATTAGTACCGTGAAAGTAGGTTAGCAGGGTATTGCGAATGATGTTGGCAGTAACGCTGAGTAAAGCGGCACTAATTAAAAATAAAATTGTTTTAGTGCGCGATCGCAATGCACCCGTCCAGAAAAGCAACATCAAAGCCACATAGAGGCTGGTAAACAGCATTTTGAGTCCAGCACAGTGCGGCGCTACCTCCACAATCTGTCCGCCAACATATAAGTTAATCTCCTCGACGGTGACGTTTATGCCAAACTGACTCAAAATAAACCCAGCTACCGCAGCAATGAAGCTTTGCAAAGGTAAAGCGTAGGGTTCGATTAGGTAGGGTACTGATGTTGGAGATGCCAACAATACCAACAAAAGCGGGAAAAATTGCAATTTCAAGCCAGGAATACCTTTGATCCACAAGCACAGTCCGGCTAGCACTAATGGGAAGGATAAGTTCACCCAGTCGTTTAAGCCACTGAGATAGAATATTCCTCCCACTATAAGTAAGACAGCACCCAAAGGATGGGCGTTATCCGGCAAGCGATGCCACAGTTTCCTATTTAACCAAGCGATATAAGCGGCAAAAGGTAGACCAATCAGTCCGTGACTGAAATATTCGTGTATGATGCCGATATTTTTGTGCAGCCAGCCGTCGTACCAGTGCAACAGCAGGGGTGCGTACAATATTGTCAAAAAAGCTAATATAGCGCCACTTAGTAAATGTGGCTCTATGGTTTTGGGAATTTTTAACCCTATTTGCATGGCTTTAACCAGAAATCAAACGCGATGAGAGTATAGGGCTACCAACTATCGCCGGGACAAACCTCACCCCCCTAACCCCCCTCTCCTCCAGAGGAGAGGGGGGAGTATTTCTCCCCTCCCTGTTGCGGGGAGGGGCTGGGGGTGGGGTTCCACTGTCCTGGCTTAGACTGGTAGCCGAGTATAGTATGAAGTGCTTGCACCACTTGCCCGATCTGAGTGTGGCTCAGACCTGGGTACATTGGCAAGGATAATATCTGTTTTGATAGTGTTTCTGAATTGGGAAAGTCTCCTTCTTGATAACCTAAATATTGATATGCTGGCTGAAGATGGCAGGGCAGGGGATAATGGATGCCTGATTGAATGCCAACTGCGGCTAGTTCTGTCTGGATTGTTTCGCGATCGACTGGACAGGTTTCGGTAATACGGATGACGTATAGGTGATAAATGTGACCGCTACTGCTATGGTTTTGGATGGGGAATATACCGTGCGATCGCAGTTCTTCTAATAAGCGATCGTACTCTTGTGCAGCGATGTTGCGCTGCGTGTTCCACTCTTGTAAGTGGGGCAGTTTTACGTTGAGTACGGCAGCTTGCAGGGTATCCAGACGGCTATTTGTACCGTATTCGACGTGGAGATATTTTTGGGGGGCTCCATAGTTGCGTAGCGATCGCATTTTTTTTGCTACTTCTACATCGCTGGTTACCACCATACCACCATCCCCTACTGCTCCCAAGTTTTTGCTGGGATAGAAGCTAAAAGCTGCTGCTTTGCCAATTGAACCAGCTTTGTAACCTTCTCGCGAAGCTTCGTGAGCTTGGGCTGCATCTTCAAAGATTAGCAGATTGTGGGTGTTAGCGAAGTCTAGCAGTTGTTTTGGCGATACCATTTGTCCGTAGAGATGGACTGGTACGATCGCTGTTGTTTGTTCCGTAATTGCTTTCTCTGCGGCTGCTAGGTCTATTAAAGCGGTTTCGGGGTCGCAATCGACCAAAATTGGGGTTGCACCGGCGTGGAGGACGCCTATGAGGGTGGCGACAAAGGTGTTGGCTGGTAAGATTACTTCATCGCCGGGACGAATACCGCAGGCTTGGAGTCCGAGTGCGATCGCATCTGTCCCGCAAGCTACGCCAATACCATATTCTACACCGCAAGCCTTCGCAAAGGCTGTCTCAAAATCGGCGACAGCTTTGCCCATGATAAAATCTCCCTGGTGGAGTACGGTGAGGATCGCTTCTTCGATCTTGGTTATCAGCGGTTCGTGTTGAAAGCTGAGGTCTACAAAGGGAATTTTGGTCATTGATGGGTGATAGGGAAATTTTTATCGTAGAGGTTGGGACTAATTGCACAGGTTAACAACGTTACCTGTTCTAGTTATGGTTTATTTTTGTGGTTTTGGCTACCGTAGTAGTTTAAAGAGTTTGTGAAATTTTCCGTTCGGGGATATTCCCTAGCAAAATACCCAAATTGCTCAGTTAAATTTAAAGTCGAATTAACCGGACATAATATGATCACGGATACTTTATCGGAATTTTAATCACAAATTTTGTCTCGCTTCCGACTGTAGAATTACAGATTAATTGACCCCCATGTTTTTTGATAATAGCATAGCTGACAGATAAACCTAAACCCGTACCATTCCCCACTGGTTTAGTTGTAAAAAATGGCTCGAATATGCGTTCTTGAATATGGGCGGCAATCCCACTACCATTATCAGCGATCGCAATTCTTACCTGCTCTTTTTCTATGACTTCAGTCTGAATCCGAATCAAGGGATTTTTATTAGTTTTACTAACTTGCTTGAGAGCATCAATAGCATTAGTAATAATACTCATAAATACTTGATTCATCTCACTCGCATAACAGGTGACATCAGGAAGGTTACCATATTCTTTAATAACTTCTATTTTGGGTTGATTATCACTTTCTTGGAAGCGGTTTTGTAAAATCAGTAAAGTGCTTTCAAGTCCGGCGTGTAAATCTACAGATTTCATGTCTGCTTCGTCTAAGCGAGAAAAATTACGCAAACTCAGGATGATTTGTTTGATTCGTTCGCTTCCGACTTTCATGGATTGCAGGATCTTAGTTAAATCTTCCGTGATAAATGCTAACTCAATTTCCTCAATCCTTGCTTTAATTGCTGAGCTTTTATTTGGATATTCTTGGTGATAAAGTTCCAGCAAATTCAGCAAAGCTTTGATATGATTTTCTGTCGGCTCAAGATTACTATGAATAAAAGTAACTGGGTTATTAATTTCGTGTGCTATCCCCGCTACGAGTTGACCGACGGCTGACATTTTTTCACTCTGAATTAGTTGTGCTTGGGTTTGTTGTAAATTTTTCAATGTTTGCTCTAAATCAAAAGCTTTTTGGCTTAACTCTTCTGTTTTTCGCTCTACTTCCGCTTCCAAGGTTTGAGAGTAGTTCTCTACTTGTTGATACAAACGGGCGTTTTCAATGGATATAGCGGCTTGAGCACTAAGAATTTGGAGGGTTTCGATGCGATCGCTTGTAAACGCTCCCACTGTTAGATTATTTTCTAAATACAAAATCGCGATTAATTTTCCCTGGTTGCTAATCGGAATACATAAAGCTGATTTAGGCTGCTGGGTGATGATATAGCGATCGCCTGCAAATTGAGTGGAAGCACTCAAGTTATCAAAAACCGCCGTTGTTTGACTTCGGGCTACAGAATAAATAAACCTTTGGGGTAATTCTTGACATTCAGCTAAAGGAATATGCCTCTTTTCTGTATGGTTTTGATCCGCTTTCGCCACTACTAACCATTTTGCGTCTTGATCGATTACTAAAATTCCGGTTTGGGCTCCGGCATGGGCGATCGCAATTTGCATCAAAGTGGCTAATAGTTTCTCTAATTCAATTTCCTGTGAAATAGCTTGTGCTGCTTTCATCACCGCCGGAAAATCCAACCATAAATTCTGGCTGTTGCTGTTACTGGTGCTAGTTACGCTTCTCATCAGCGTGGGAGAGATTGTTCCCCCAGATATGATAGCTCGTTTAGTCGGTTGGAGAATAGCTCCTAGTAGTTGGGGATAGTGTTGTTCTAAATAAGCAACTTTCGCCTTCGCACCCCATCGGGTGTAACAGTAGTATGCTTCCTGCATATATCCAGAAGCAACTTTTTCTTTGCCCCAGTCCAGATAAAATTTAGCTGCTAGTTCATTAGCTAACGCTTCTTCTTGGATATATTGGTTTTCTTTGGCTCCAGCAATTGCGCGATCGTACAAATCTCCTGCTTCATAATTTTTGCCTAAAACTCGGCATTTTTCTGCCTCTACTAAGTTAACTTTATGTTGGTGATTCATGGGGGCATGGTGCGCCCATTGAGCGATAATTTTTTGATGGGTTTCCAGCAGAGCGAGAGTGTTAGCTTGCTCGATTTCTGACTGCGTAGAGAATACTGCCAAGTAGGTTAACCCGGCATAGAAATGAAAAACCGGAGTATGAATCATTGCTGCCGTTACCATCAAATATGCCTTAGCTTGGGCAATGTAGTATAGGGCGTTGGCGTAGTTGCCAAAGAGATAGGCAAGCATCAGTTTGTAGTTACAGCCCAAAGCAAGCGCAGTAAACTCACTATCCTGATTGTGCTTAGGAAACATCACAGTTTCATTGTATGCAGTGCCGATTAATAAATCCGGTTGATTGACAATTTCCCTCAAGTTCTGCACCGTCTGTTGTATCATCCTCACGTAAACCAGAGGAGAATATTGCTTGATAGTCTCTAAGGCAACACGGTAATTTTCTATTTCTGCTTCCCAAGCATCAATCTCTACTCCCGATAAAAAATTATTATCTAAATAACTACTGACGCTGTAGCCAGCATTTAGAAAATCACCTGTTTCCATTCCGACCAAATAGCCCTGTTTCGCCGTTGGGATTGTTCCCCTCAGTGCTTCTTGACGATGCTGGATAAAACCGCCAAACCAAAATAAAGTTATACACTTAAATTCCAGCCAATTCAACTGATTGAGTAAGCTCAGTGCTACTCGCCCAAAGCGATAACCTTGTTCTACTTCTCCAAAAAAACCAGACAGCACAATGCCATAACCCACATACCCGATTGTTGATGCGGGTGCATTGCCAAATTGGAGTGATAGACTGACCATTGTGGCGCAAAGCAGAGGCTGCAAGGCACGATTTCCCATAAAAATAGCTGGAAACAAGATGCCTAACAGTTGCATCGCCGCAAGTGTTCGAGGGTCGCTCATTACAGGAAGGTTAGCTAGTTCCTCAATCTGTTTACCCTCTATTTGACTGGCAAGGTTTTGGAGTGCAATGCGCGTCAAGGCTTCGTTAGTTTCACAGGGGAGTTCAATGCCCAATTGTGCTAGGGCATTTGTGCCGACAGCGATCGCTTCTAACATCTGACTCTGAGTTGTCAGTGCGTTGATTTGAATCTCAAATATTTTGACTTTATCTAGTATTGTTTTGGCCGATCGCAAAACTATATCTGCCATTTCTTCCATGCCATCAAAATCGGCATTCAAGTAGGCAGTTTCAGCGGCAGCTACATAAAGATTTAGGGTTAACTCGTACTGATTTTGCCAACAGTCTGGGGTTAGCAAATCAATCCCTATTTGCACAAAACTTCTGGCGGCTGAATAGGCTGTAGAATTTCGGGCTTTCTGTCCGGCTGCTAAGTTAAGTCTGGCTAAGGCTTCTCGTTCTTCAGCTTGAGTAATTAACCCAATTCCTAAATTCAAATGCCCGACAAGAGCAAATAGATTTTCTTCTTTTTCTATCTCTGATAAGTTTTGTTGAAGTAGTTGACCAATTTTGAGATGAGTTGCCTGTTTTTGGTCTCTTGGAATCAGAGAATAGGCGGCTTGTTGAACGCGATCGTGCAAAAACCTGTATCTAGCATTTTGTTGATTAGCATTTTCATCTTCCAGGCTGAAGTTATTATTCCTCTCAACCTGATAAAACTTATAAACATTACTAATCGGTAAAATTAAACCTTCCTGCAATGCTCTCCATAAAACCGTCGCCGTCTCTGTTTCCGATTCTTGTGAAACTATTGTCAAAGTATGCAGATCGAACTGCGCCCCAATACAAGCAGCCAACTTTAAGGCATCCTGAGTTGGAATTGGCAATTTCTGCAATTGCAATGCCATGAATTCAACGACATCATCAGTAATTGCTAAGGTGTTGATCTGGGCAATATCGCACTGCCAATGCTGGATATCCCAATTAAAGGTAATTAACTTGTCATCGTGTAAACCTTTGAGGAACTGAGTTGCAAAGAAAGGATTTCCCTTGGTTTTTTGATAGACTAATTCTGTCAGAGGCTGGGCAAGAGAGAGTTCGCAATTTAGCGTATCTGCTACCAATCGATTAATATCCGATTCTCTTAACGGTGGTAATGTAATCGTATTTACCGTTGCCCCTGTTTTGAGCAGTTCATCTACGGTTAAGATAAATGGATGTACTGGGGACACTTCATTATCTCGATAAGCACCTAATATCAATAGATATCCTGTATCTTGTTGCCTCAATAATGAGAGCAAATTCAGTGATGCAGAATCAGCCCATTGCCAGTCATCTAAAAACATCACTAAGGGATGTTCTTTACTGGTAAAGACTTTGACAAATTTTTGAAATAATAAATTAAAGCGATTTTGGGCGGCTGTTCCTGATAACTCTAGGGATGGTGGCTGTTTACCGATGATGTTTTCTAACTCAGGAATTACATTAATTAATACTTGCCCGTTTTCTCCCACTGCTGCGAGAATATTTGTTTTCCATGTTTGCAATTGTTCTTCTGATTCTGATAATAGTTGCCCCATTAAATCGCGAAAAGCTTCCACGAAAGCCGAAAAGGGGATATTCCGTTGAAATTGGTCATATTTCCCTTTAATAAAATAGCCGCGTTGCCGAACAATGGGTTTATGTACTTCATTAACTACTGCGGTTTTCCCAATCCCAGAAAAACCCGCTACTAGCAACATTTCTGTGGTGCCATTGGCGACGCAATCGAAGGAATTTAATAGTTGATTAACTTCGGCTTCTCTTCCGTAGAGTCTTTCGGTAATTAGGAAGCGATCGCTGATATCTCGCTTTCCTATTTCAAAAGGTTCTATTGTGCCTGTAGTTTGTAGTTGAGCTAGACAGATTTCTAAATCGTGCTTAATTCCCAAGGCACTCTGATAACGATTTTCGGCATTTTTTGCGATCAGCTTACTGACAATTTCTGACAAAACTAGGGGAATTTCTGAATGAATTTGATGGATGGCGATCGGCTGTTTCGCGAGGTGACAATGTACCAATTCCATTGCATCTTCCGATTTAAATGGTAATGTCCCCGTCAATAATTTATAAAATGTCATTCCCAGAGAATAAAAGTCACTCCGATAATCTATACCTCGATTCATTCGACCAGTTTGTTCAGGAGAAAGATAGGCTAATGTGCCTTCTAAATCATTAGTATTCTGAATCTCTTGGGTTTCTCTTGGTAGGAGAGAAGCAATACTAAAATCAATTAATTTGATTTGTTTGGTTGCGGGATCAATCAGAATATTAGCGGGTTTTATGTCTTTGTGTATGACTCTATTTTGGTATAAATAATG
Organism: Argonema galeatum A003/A1; assembly: GCF_023333595.1. Taxonomy (GTDB): domain Bacteria; phylum Cyanobacteriota; class Cyanobacteriia; order Cyanobacteriales; family Aerosakkonemataceae; genus Argonema; species Argonema galeatum. Next base: position 115,439 of record NZ_JAIQZM010000004.1, on the reverse strand, counting down.
CAGAATTTCTGTTAGTTTAAGAGATATCTTGAGAAACTTACCTAAAGGTAAATATTGAGATTGGGGATTTTCATCCGTGGCTGTTTGGAGATAATCAGATAGGGAAAATCCACCAAAGTCTTCCATGACTAAGGCATAGCCATTGCCATATACTTCTAGGGTTAAGGGTTTGATAATACTAGGAAAGTCTAGATTTTTTGCAATGGTATATTGGTTGCGGAATTGAACGAGATCGTTAAAGTTTGGGTATTCATTTCGTAGTAATTTGATGACGACGGGTTGTTGGTCACTGGTACGGATGCCTCGATAGACAAGGGTGCGAGTACCTGCGTACAGTTGCTGTATTATTTGATAACCAGGGAAGTGAGTTATGATATCCATATTTCTAGTCATAAAAAAATTTGGTGTCTTTTTTGAGACAAATTAGCACACTAAGTACAGAAAACCCAGATTTTTTCGTTATACGAAATCCGGGTTGGTTACCCCCTTTAATTTTTGGCCTAAACATTGTAGAGACGTTTCATGAAACGTCTCTACAGCCTAGAGACATAAAGGGGGTAATTGTTGCGAATTTGGTATAATAACACGAATTTTTTAGGTAACCGATGCTACCGGACATGATATCAAATCCAGGTTTATTTTAATGAAAATTAATTTCTTGCAGAATGTGTAAAAGATCGTTTTATGATTGCCAAATTCGTAAAAGGGCACGAGTTTGATGCGTAACTATTGACTGCAAAAAAAAAATTAATTCAACCCGATCGCGTCCTTCTACTTTCGCTTTATAAAGAGCTTTATCCGCATCATTAATTAATTCTTCTGGGGATGATTGAGAACTGGGAATAAGGCGAGCCACTCCCAAGCTGAGGGTGACATATTCACTAACCTGAGAACCGGCATGGACTATGCTAAGAGCTTTCACAGAAGCTCGAATTACTTCTGCCAAATACAGGGCTCCTTCAACTTCAGTATTCGGCAAAATAACAGCGAATTCTTCACCTCCGTAGCGGGCTGCCAAATCAGCCGGACGTTTCGCAGCCTGACGGATACTCTTAGCAACTTGGCGCAGACACTCATCCCCTGCTAGATGTCCGTAAGTGTCGTTGTAAAGTTTGAAAAAATCAATATCGCACAAAATTAAAGATAGGGGTGCTTGCTCCCGTCCTAACCTTTTCCATTCGAGCTGTAAATACTCATCAAAAGAGCGACGGTTAAACAGCTCGGTAAGTCCATCTACAGATGCAAGACGCTGCAATTCTTGATTAGCTATCTCCAGCTGTTCTGTCAGGATATGCTCCCGTTCAATCTGTCGTTGGAGTTCCGTCATCGCCCATCTGGTTTCCAGCAGGCGACGGACTCGCTGACGCAGTACTGCCCAAAAGATTGGTTTGGTAGCATAATCAGTTGCGCCAACCTCAAAGGCTCGGTCAACTGATGCCGGATCGTCCAGAACAGTAATCATCAAGATAGGAGGACAATCATCACCCAAAAGGCTTCGCAGTTGAGGGCAGCAAGTAAAGCCATCCATCACAGGCATCATGGCATCCATTAAGACAATATCTGGCTTAATTTGTTGACAGGTCTGCAAACACTCTGACCCGTCCGACGCCTCGGCGACGCGATACCCTTCCTTCTCCATCACGCGACGCAGCAACATTCGCAGGGTTTTCTCATCATCTACAACAAGAATTAGGGGCGGGTTGTTCTGAAAGTCAGGATTAATCATTTTCGCCAACGGGGATATAGTAATTCCAAAGCAGCTTCTACTTGTTCGTATTCTGCCGCGAGTTGGCTAACCAGTTTAGATGCACCAGCGGTATTAGCGGTACTGCCCATTGTTTCCAATTCGCCGCATATTTGAGAAAGGGGAATTGCGCCAAGGGTGGCACTTGTAGACTTAAGGGCATGGGCTGAGAGTTGGAGTGTGAAGGCATCTGACTGGGCAACGGCATTAATAATAGCTTGCAGTCTTTGGGGCGCGTCTTCCAGGTAGCTGTCAACGATCTCGGCGAAAACTTCTGTATTTCCATCTTCGCATAGCATTTCCTTGAGAGCTTGGAACGTCTGGCGATCGATCGCGACTGGGGACACTTTGAGTGCTGAGTGCGAATGCTCCTCCGCTCCCCCGCTCTTGAGATCGAGTACTTGTCCGTACTTTTTCAAAGCTTGATCAAGTGCCTCGATTCGGATCGGTTTGCTGATATAATCGTTCATTCCGGCTTTGAGGCACTCTTCGCGATCGCCCTGCATAGCATGGGCAGTCATCGCAATAATCCAAGGACGACTCGATTTTAGATTTGGGATTTTAGATTTGGGATTATTGGTTTCCTCGTTAGCGGCAACAAATTTCTGACTCTCATCCGCAGACTCCAATCTAAAATTGTCAGGCCATTCTCGATCGATTCGACGAGTCGCTTCCAGTCCATCCATTTCTGGCATCTGCACATCCATGAAGACGACATCGTAAGGCTGGCGGTGCAAAGCTGACAGTGCCTCTAAACCGTTGTTGGCAACATCGGCGCGATAGCCCAACTTCTGTAGCATCTGCAAAGCTACCTTCTGGTTTAAAGAAACGTCTTCCACCAGCAGAATGCGTAAAGGCAGATGTTTTGCTAACTGGGAATCGAATTGCGGCGGTAAAGATTGGGAAGAACGTACAGAGATCCGTTGCTTGCTAAAAATCCGAGCAAAAACATTGTAAAGGTGAGATTGCTTAATTGGCTTACTCAAAAAGGCGACGAATTTAGCTTTTTCTTCTGTTTCTTCTTGTGTAATGCTGCCCAAAGAACTCAGCATCACCAAGGGCAGTTCCTGACAGCTTGGTAAAGAGTGGATGTGCGCTGCCAAACTTAAGCCATCCATCTCTGGCATCTGCATATCTAAAACCGCAATGTCAAATTGCTCTCCAGAAACAATCCATTCCAGAGCTTGCCAGCCGCTAAAAGCCGATCGAACTTGCATTCCCCAAGATTCCGCTTGCAAGGTGAGAATTTTGCGGTTAGTGGCGTTGTCATCCACTACTAGCAGTCGTTTGCCAGCTAAATGCAGCCCAGGCGGAATCTGAAAGTCAAGTAGGGAAGCGGGAGATCCCCGAAGCCGCACCGTAAAATAAAACGTAGAACCTTGTCCTGCACAGCTTTCCACCCACATTCTGCCGCCCATCATTTCGCTCAGGCGTTTGCTAATTGCTAAGCCCAATCCAGTCCCGCCATATCGGCGAGTCATTGAAGAATCAACCTGGCTGAAGGGCTTAAATAATCGCTCTATTCGCTCTGGGGGAATACCGATTCCTGTGTCGGTGACGGCAAATTGAATTTCAAATTTCCGATCTGAGATTTCAGATTGAGAATTTTCTTCTTCAATCTCCAATTGTTTCGCTGTTACTGAAACGACGACTTCTCCGCTTTCTGTGAATTTAACCGCATTACCGAGTAAATTGACTAAAATTTGCCGCAGTCGCGTCACATCTCCGACGATCGCAGCTGGTGTCTGGGGTTCAATTAGATAAGCTAAATCTAGATTCTTTTCAGCTGCTGCGGGAGCCAGCAGATCTAACGCTTCCTCTACACAACTGCGGAGGTTGAAAGGTTGTTTCTCTAAGTCCAGCTTGCCAGACTCAATCTTAGAAAAATCGAGAATATCGTTAATGATGGTAAGCAAGGCGTCGCCGCTTGAGCGGATGGTTTCTACAAAGTCGCGCTGTTGGGGATTGAGGTTTGTATCCAGCAGCAATCCTGTCATGCCAATTACTGCATTCATGGGGGTGCGAATTTCGTGGCTCATCATCGCCAGGAATTCGCTTTTTGCCCGATTTGCTGTTTCGGCTTCTCGTTTTGCCTGTGACAAAGCAAAGTTTTTGATGGTAAGTTCTTCGCGCTGTTGTGTTTCTTCCTCCAGTAGATTAGCTTGTGCAAGGGCGATTCCGACTTGAGCAGCGACCGATTCTAATAGCTCGATTTCATCGTCTGTCCACTGGTGGAAGTAAGCGCATTGATGCAAGCAGATTGCGCCGTTGGCTTTACCCTGGTAGGAAGTGCGAATCGCCAGCATAGATTTCAACCCCATCTGGCGCAAAATGGGTTCGCTCTCTTTTAATAGAGGATCGGCGTAAACATCTGGGGAAACTAGAGATCGATCTTGAGCGAGCATCTTTTCTGCATGAGGATTGCCAAGTACGGGAACTTTTAAATTGAGAACGGATGCGTAACCGGGTTCAAGATACTCGGCAACAAACGGAATCTGAGGTGTGGGAGAAGCCACATAGGTATGAATCAAGCAGCGATTCACACCAAACGCCTTACCCAGCAAAGTGCTAGCTGTCTCAAAGATTTGTTTGCTCTCAAGACTCTGGCGAATTTGTTCGGTGATTTGCTTAAGCAACAAAGTTCGTTGAATTTGTTGTTGCAGTGCTTCTTGTGCCTGTTTGCTTTTGGTGATGTCAAACCGGATTGCGAGGTACTGAAAGGGTTTTCCCATGTTATCTAAAAAAGGAACAATTGTGGTGTCTACCCAATAAAACGTACCATCTTTGGCTCGATTTTTCATCTCGCCCTGCCACACCTTACCGCTGCTAATGGTTGACCAAAGCTCTTTAAAGAAGGCTGGAGGATGATAATCGGATTTGATTAAGTAGTGGGTTTGTCCGATCAGTTCTTCTTGAGCGTATTGGGAAATTTCACAGAATTTTTCGTTGGCAGATGCAATCCTGCCGCGATCGTCAGTTATGACAACGATCGCGGCCCGATCGACAGCAAATTTTTGAAATGCCAGTTCTTGTAACGTTTTCTGTAAAGCTTCTTCTGAGCGTTTCCGTTCGGTGATATCGCTACCTATGCCCATAAATCCGGTGATATTTCCGGCGGGGTCGCGCAGTGTCGTTATCGACAACAGCACTGGAAAGCGGGAACCGTCTTTACGGATATAAGACCATTCGCGCTCATCCTTTTTGCCACGGCTTGTTTTGGCAATAAATACTTCAAAGCCAGGTTCAATTGTAATTCCAAGCTCTTGCGATAGTTCTTTTGCCTGTGCGGCGATTTCATCTTTGTCGTGAATAATCGCAGGTGTTGTTTTGCCAATTACTTCTGCTGCTGTATATCCCAGCAATCGTTCGGCGGCGCTGTTAAAGGTGCAAATTATGCCGTCTTCTGTTGTAGAAATAATTATATAATTTGTGCTGTCCAGAATCGCTTGCTGAAGTGTGGCGAGATCTTGCAGTGTTTCTTGCGTTTGTTCTCGTTGAGTTATTTCTTCTGCTAACTTTTGGTTGATAATTTCAACCTGTTTAGTGCGAAGCTTGGCCGTTTGTCCAAAATATACTGCCAACGCTAGTATCCAACCAGTCAGCAAGCCGCTAATCAATACTACTGTAGTCAGCGGAGAATAGATTTTTTCTATCAATTTTGCTGTAGGCCATATCTGCGTCTCCCATTTGGAACCATAAAGGTTAATTTCGATTTTTTCGCCCCATTTTTGCTGGTATTGCTTATTTTCGGCATTGTGTTTGTAAATTTCTTCTTGACCGTCAAATATAGCGATCGCGTATTCATCGATCGAATGTTCTTCTAAAATCATGTCAAGTAACGCTTGAAGTCTAAATACACCAATTATAAAGCCCTCAAACTTTTGACCTTTTAAAATGGGGACATAAGCTAAAAATCCTTTGCCTCCCTGAAGCAAATCTATAGGTTCAGTAACAGTTATAGTCCGGTTTTTTATGGCATTTTCTAGAGCAGTCTGTCGTCGCTTCTCAAAGCTAAGGTCAAGGTTTCGATCTGCTTCATTACCTGCTAGCGGTACAATCCAGCGGACGCGAAATGAAGGATCTACCCACTCGATCGCCTGGTAACCGCCAAAGTCATTTATGTAAGATTTTGCATCTGCTTCCCACTCGTTTCTGGGTGTTCCGTCTCGAATGGACCAGCGCTGGCTCATCCGCTCCAGCGCTTTGATGCGAGTCTCTACTTGCGCTATAATTTCAGTTCTGGCAAGGGATGATTTCAGCCGCACTAACTGTCGAATAGCCTCGTTTTCTTGAGCCTGTAGACCATGCCAAATTATCAGAGTGGCAATTGAAATTGCCAGTCCAATTAAAATTGACAGCCAGTGCAGTTTTTTGCTAATCTGTTTTGGTAAAAATGTCATTGTCTTAGCAAGCAATACTAATCTAAAAGGACTTACGCCAAAACCTTGGTTTTGCCCCCCTAGCCCCCCAAATCTGGGGGAACAGGACTGGAACAGGACTCTTCTCCCCCAAATCTGGGGGGCTAGGGGGGAGAAAAGCGTAAGTCCTATTAAGGATACCTTATTTTTTTTATTTGAGCGGCGATCGCTTGCAATAGTTCATCAAAATCAACGGGTTTTGTTAAATAATCATCAGATCCCAGTTCTCTGGCAAGACAGCGACTGTCACAATCTGTTTCAGCAGATAGAAAAATAAAAGGAATTTTGGCTGTTGTCCAATCTTCGCGTAATGCTTTTAGAACTGCATACCCATCGAGTCCCGGCATACGAATATCGCAAATAATCAAGTCGGGCTTTACTTTTTTGGCTAACTCTAAGCCGAGGCGACCTTTGTCAGTTGCGATCGCCTCGTAATTTTCTAAACTAAGAAAGTAGCCTATCAATTCTCTGATTTCTTCGTTGTCGTCAATTAACAAGATTTTTTTCATTGTTGTATCGGTTCATTGGCAGTAAAATGGGATTTGTTTAACTCAAATTATTAAACTGACTTAATTCTAAGTTTAAGATCGAAATGTGAAGATTTTGTGAAAAACCAGGGAAAGGGAAAGAGACCTGTTTTGACTTTTGACTTTTATAGGTTCATACTTAATTTGCTTTCGGTGATTTCTAGCTTCAAACTGGAGCGCTGTATGCTAGTTTCCCACAAAATTTGGTCGATCTGCTCGACTAAGCCGAGTTGCGACAACTGAAAGCCAGACAGATTCACACTCAAAGTCAATGGTACTTGGGCTGGAAACGCCCGTTGCCAAAAACCCATCTGGCGACAAGCTTCGCGCAGCACAAAGCGATCGATCGAGCCGATCGGTCCGGTTTCTTCTGCCAACGGGATAAACTCGCTTGGGGGCACAAAGCCTCTAGTCGGGTGTTCCCAGCGTACCAGCGCCTCAAATCCACTAATCCGACCGCTTTTGAGGGATACGATCGGCTGGTAGTAAACCCGCAAGTCCCTACGTTGAATAGCTTGCCGCTATTTTGAGATTAGTAAATTTTTTGGGGAAAGAGCGATCGCAAATCCCAATTTTGTGAGCAACATAGTAGTTAACCATGAATGCCTATAGCCCGCCTTAGCGGCAAGCAGCGACGATCGTCATGAGCAACTTCCCAGATTTTTCCAACCACGGCTATCAAGTTGAACGAGAACTAGGCCACAATCGCGCCTGTGGTCGAGTCACCTACTTAGCAATTAATACAAATACGCATCTACCCGTAGTAATAAAACAGTTTCAGTTTGCCCAATTCGGTGCCAGTTGGTCAGACTACGACACTGTAGATACAGAAATTCAACTGCTGCGGCAGCTAGATCATCCCAGCATCCCTCACTATCTCAATTCATTCCAAACCCCAACCGGCTTTTGCTTAGTACAGGAATACAAACAAGCCCCCTCTCTAGCACAGCCACGCTTCTTAAAGCCAGAAGAAATCAAGCAGATTGCCATAGCTGTCTTAGAGGTTTTAGTTTACCTGCAACAGCAAATTCCGCCTGTGATTCATCGGGATATTAAACCCGAAAATATCCTGATTGACCAGGGCTACGACAAGAATCGCCCCTACGTATACCTGGTAGATTTTGGGTTTGCCCGCAGCGGCGGCGGAGAAGTTGCTGTCAGCAGCGTAGTCAAAGGCACCTTGGGATTTATGCCTCCAGAACAATTGTTCAATCGCCAAGTGACAGAAGCCTCTGACCTCTACAGTTTGGGTGCGACGCTGATTTGCCTGCTGACTAAGACAAAATCAACAGAAATCGGCAACTTAATTGATGAAGCTTACACCATCAAATTCAAGCATCTGTTGCCTAACTTGAGTCAGCAGTTTATTGACTGGCTGGAAAAAATGGTGGCACCCAACCTCAAAAATCGTTTCGATCATGCTGCTGCTGCTTTGGAAGCACTTCTAGCTATTGATGCGATCGCCAATACCACAACATTAGAAACCCAAACAAGTGCCACAAAACCCAGGATGAGAAGCACACGCGCAGGATTGGCTACCTTCGGCGGCTTTCTCGCTTTGTTTGGCACAAGTTTGGTAATTTCCAGTCTCTCCCATTCTCAAAAACTGGAAATTCCCCAAGATGGCTTCAGGCAATTGCTAGTTACTAATGAATGTTTTAGGTGCGAACTCACAGGTGCTGACTTAAAACAGATCAACCTATCCGGTGCCAAACTAAGGAATGCCAAGCTAGGGAATGCCAACCTAGCGGGTGCCAATCTCCGGTATGCCAACTTAGAAAATGCCAATTTAGGGGGTGCTAAGTTAGCTTACGCCAATCTAGGCGGTGCCCAGCTATCTTATGCAAACTTGGGAGATGCCAATTTAATGGGTGCCAAGCTATCCTACGCCAACCTGGAAGGTGCCAACTTAATCGGTGCCAACCTAAAATCTAGCAAGCTGGGTTATGCCAACTTAGTAAGTGCCAACCTGTCGAATGCGAACCTGTCCGGTGCCAACCTATGGCGTGCCAAGCTAGGTTATGCCTACCTCAATAATGCCAAGCTTAAGAGTGCGGACTTAAATGGTGCCCAGCTAAACGATACCAAACTTGAAGCTGCCGATTTAGGATCTGCCGACTTAAGAGATGCTAATTTAGAGCGTGCTGACTTAAGGGGTGCCGACTTAAAAGCTGCCAATCTAGAGGGTGCCGTTCTCGGCGATTCTAAGCTGTGGGGTGCGTATCTTGAGAGTGCCAATTTAACTAATGCGGATCTCAAAGGTGCCGATTTGAGAGCTGCTAATTTAAGCGGTGCCAATTTAAGCGGTGCTTACCTGCGGGGTGTTAATCTGCGGGGTGCCAACTTAAAAGGTGCTAATCTTCAGGGTGCCTACTTGACGGATGCTAACCTCAAGGGTGCCACAATGCCCGATGGATCTATCCACAAATAGATTTCGCTTAACCCGAAACGGGCAGGCTACCGTGCCTGCCCTCGGACCTTACCCTTACTGTACAATTTTCGATCGCACCCATTCCCTAAACTCTCGCAATCGTGCATTCTCACCTTTCTGAGGGTCTAACTGCATAAATCGCGCTAATTCTTTCACTGGAAATGAACCAAATACCAGACTGTTTTGCGCCTCTACATAACCAGCATCAGTCAAAATATTTATAGTTATTTTTCCATTCTTAAAGCGCCAAACTTCAGGCACTTTAAGTCCAGCATAAACCGCCATTTTATCGATCGATGAATGCGTTGTATCAATTTCAATAGTTAAGTCAGGCGGCGGAGCGACCGTGAGATCGATCTTTAATTTACCACGAACTAAAGCTTCATTTTGAATATAGAAAGATTCATCAGCTTCTTTGCCAACAGCGTTTGGTTCTGAACGCCAAGTAGTTGATTTCACACCTAAAATTTCCAGTCCTAATTCCTCAGAAAGTGCCGCTACTAGCCGTCCGAGTGTCCAACTATACCTTTCATGGTCTGATAATGGTGTCATTAGTTCCAGAGTTCCCTTGTAGTAAGTCATACGTAGCTTTGGATGCTCAGCAAAGACATCTAAAAGTTTCTCATACATTTCCCAACTAATATCATTTAATACAAGATGGGAAACCGTAATTTCTGCTGTGGATAAGGCTATAGTCTGAGTCATGATATAATCTTAGTGTTACTTTCACTCTAAGTTTAACAAATCTTGGAGTATAGCATCGATCTCTCTGGGAACTGCACTTTCTTGAAGATGAGGTCGATTGAGAGCGATCGTTTTTGTGGCATCGCGGTCTTTTTCAACTACACTTATTGTGTGAAATCCCGCTTGTTCTATACCCAGGTCTAGACCAAAAGCACCTGCAAAGAGGGAAATAGAAATAGCTTTACCGTCTATCATTGCTGTTGACGAATTGGTTTACTGAGATAATATTAGTATGAATTTCCCAGATTGATTCAAGATTTAGGACAAATCCAGGTAAAACATCTTCTCCCGACAGCAACAGGTTCAACCGTGACGGTAACTTGTAGTTCTGTGTTTGTGGCCTCAACAGGAATTTCTAAACGTAATATCCCGTCTGAGTTTACTTGAGAATGAAATGTGAAACTCTGCATAAATTTTTTGGTTAACTCCTTAATCATTCTTAAATGGTTGTGTAACTACGGTAACAAAGAATTAGGTATTCATCAAAATCCTTTGTTTATATAGCAACCGCCTTGGCGGTTAGGGCAACTCCAACTCTTACCTCTGGTTCATAATCCCTTACGGAGTAACCTTTTCCCTCTTCCCTCAACGCTCGCCCCTAGCAAGAAAGCCCCTAGTCCCTAGCTATAGCAGCTTTTGATTTAGGTCAATGGACATTTCCAAAAACACCTGCAATTCCTCGCATTGCTGGTAAGGAATTTTGGGATAGGATTCATATAGATTATGAACTTGTTGAAAACCATGTAAGAAATATGTTACAAAGAATTGACAAGGCTTTTGCTGAATTGGCTGCTAGCTAAATCCAAAATAGTAGTTGTAGGGTGTGTCAGACTTTCGTTATAAATCGATAAATGAGGGTTTCACTTCTGACTCACCCTACTTAACAAGCCAGCTGGGTAAGTCCTACAAAGTTTATAGAGAAAACAGTGATAGTTGTTCGGCGATTTCTTTACCTTTTGGTTTATTTCCTTGAATTAAGTCGAAAAGATAACTACCAATTTCTTTAGCTAGCAATACTGGAACTGCATTACCAATTTGTTTGTATTTAGAAGTTACTGAACCATGAAAAATCCAGCGATCCGGGAAAGTTTGAATTTTTGCACATTCGCCCACGCTTAAAGGACGCAATTCTACAGGGTGACACATATCTGTTGCTTTCTGATGAGGACTTGTCGTTACTGTTGGTGAAGGCTTATCCCAAGATAATCTTCTATAAAACCCAACTTTTCCGCCTCCTGAATTGTAAGCGCCTCCCATTGCTTCTTTGATTAATTCTGCTGGTAAATCTCTCCATTTTTGTCCTGCTTTTAGTAATTTTAAATACTTTAATCTGCTTTCTGAGTAAGCGATAAATTCTATTTCTGGATCGACTAAACTTGTTAAAGCGTCTCTTAAAGTACGCCACTTAGGTAAACTTTTGCCATTTTTGGAATATTTAGCGAGAGGAAATGTAGCAGCTTCGCTATCTCTAGAACCAATAAATATTACCCGTTCTCTGTTTTGGGGAACGCCGTAATCTGCTGCTTCTAAAAGATTATAAACTACACTGTAGCCTAGTTCTTTCATTTCTGCTAATACCACTCTCAACGCCGCACCTGACATTTCATCAGGTTCTAATGGTGGATAATTTTTTCCCCTTTGATTAATTGGTCTGTGGCGAATAGGTGCAGAAAGCAAACCTCTCACATTTTCCATTAAGAAAAAACGCGGTTGCACTTCTTTAACGATGCGAATAAACTGCATAAATAAACTGCCGCGAGGGTCTATCACTGAACCTCTTTTTCCGGCGGTACTAAATGGCTGACAAGGTGGGCCACCAGTCACTAAGTCTACTTCACCAGGACGTAAAACGCGGTCTAATTTTAAAACTCTTCCTCCTTCTGCAAGTAAATCTTGGGTACTAACTTTTTCGATTTCTCTGGGAACGGTACTTTCTTGAAGATGAGGTCGATTGAGAGCGATCGTTTTTGTCGCATCGCGGTCTTTTTCAACTACAATTATTGTGTGAAATCCCGCTTGTTCTATACCCAGGTCTAGACCAAAAGCACCTGCAAAGAGGGAAATAGAAATTGCTTTACCATCTATCATTGTTGTGACTAATTTGTTGACTGAGATCAGATTAGTATGGATTTACCAAATTGGTTCAAGATTTAGGATAAATCGAGGTAAAACATCCTCTCCCGACAAACTAACAGGAGATTCTAAAATTTCAACTTCTTGACCTTGGCGATAAATTTCTACCCGCCGCGAAGCTCGAACAATGAACCACCCCAAACGAGTACCATTATCTATATACTCCTGCATTTTCTTTTGAGTTGCACTTAAACTGTCACTTGGCGAAAGTAATTCAACTACAAAATCAAGACAAAGGGGAATAAATTTCTGTTGTTGTTTATTAGTTAACGTATTCCAACGTTCTAAAGGTATCCAAGCTGTATCAGGAGAACGGTCTGCATCATTTGGTAATTTAAACCCAGTGGAAGAGTCAAAAGCGATTCCAGTTCCATCAACATCTGTCCAGTTGAATAACTGTTGAGTCAATCTACCATTGCGGTTTCCTGTTTCTCCTCCAGTTGGGGGCATAATAATTAATTCTCCATTAGCATTGCGTTCAAATCTTAAATCGCGGTTATCCTGACATAGCTGGAAAAATTGCTCGTCTGTCAGTTTAATTATGGAATTGAAATTGACGGTTAAAGCATTCATATCGAAATTAACAAGGTGAAAGTTTGCTTATTTTTGAATTTGACTCGTTAATCCTTCTGATGTTCAACATAGGTTCGCAGAACAGCATTCATCAAAGATTGATAACCCTTTCCTTGGCTTTTAAACCAATCTAACACATCGCTATCAACCCTGATAGAAATGGATTTTTTGGTGATGGGTTTTACCAGTTTTGCTTTTGACCAAAAATTCGCATCTAACTCAGGAATATCAGATGTATCAATGGCGTCTTCTGGGAGGTTTTTTAATTCTTCAAGTCGTTTCGGCGAGATAGTCATAGTAGGTTTTTCTTTCTTGTGGAGTGGCTTTTCTGGCAGAAATGATGCGGATAACTCCATTTCTTTCAGTATGCACTACGGTGACGATAACGACACCTTGTATTGCACCGATACTGATTTCTCGGATTTCTCCGTAGTCAAAACGCTCATCAATGGCGGTAAAAACAATTCCGTCAAAGATTTCTTGAGCTTCTTCAAAGCTAATGCCATGTTTTCTCAGATTTTGGGCGTTTTTGCCTTCATTCCATTCAAATGGCATGAGTAAGTATATACAAAACGTATCTACTTACTAAGATATCATAAACGCGATCGCATTTTGGGAGAAAATGGGAGTGCGATACGTGCTGTCGCGCACGCTTCGCGATCGCAAAAAGCAGTCTACGCGATCGCCATTTTTCATTTAAGCAAACATCAAACGACCTTTTGCTTCAGGTATCGGACGCCCCAACTCTTGTGCAGTCTCAATCCATTCTTGCATAACTATTTGTATAGTTTGTAACTTTTTCCAATAACTAGCTTTAATTTAATGTCTCTATTGCATGATTACTTAATATTCCAGTAAAAATATTAACTTATTTAAATTATTTTTAATATAAATTTATTATCTTATCCAAGGCTTTAATAGGTTACTTTATCAAAACAATGATATAGTTAGGATATGTATAGCTACTTACTTAGTCTAGGCCATGACAGACATTTCAGAAAAACTCATTAAAGAACTACAAGAAAAAACCAATGCTAGTTTGAGTGATTGCCAAAAAGCTTTGGAAGCAAGTAATGGCGAAATTAATCAAGCTTACTACTGGCTTTTTGAGAATACTAATACTTTTATTGTTTGTGAAGGAATAAGTTTAAAATCAGCAATTAAGGAGATTACGAAGCGCTTGGCAAATCTGCAAGAATTAAGTTCAGAAGCAGTAACAAGTTTAAAAGAGTCAGAAACAAATTTAGAGAATGTTAAACAAGAGTTTATTAGCTTATCGTCCGAGCTTGAACAAATAGGTAAGCAGGCGTTTGAAAGTGGATATTGGTCAGAGACGGAAGATTCAAATACTCGAAAAATAATAGAAACTATTTCCTCAACCAAACTTAGGATCAGTGAGTTAGAAGCAGCCAAAAATCAAAGGCAAGAAGAATTAAATAAAGGATTTTGGAGTCGAGTCAAAGTAGCTGTAGGAGATATATTAGATCCTATATATGACCTACAAAAGCAACTTACAGGGCATTATATTGAGCTAGCAAAACTGCTCATAACTTCCAACGATAAAGTTGAAAGTTTAAAGCTAATAGCCTCAGAATCCACAGTAACAAAGGTGCGAGAAATAACTGAGCTAAAGTCTATTTCTGAGTATCGTAAAAGTTCAGCTTTATCAACCATATCTGAGACTGGGAAGGCTAGAGAAACCTTGAAATCTACTGCTAGGAAAAATATTCAGTTATGCACAAATTTAGCTGAAATTGAAGAGTGTATAGATGAATTGGTCGCTGTAGAATTTGCTGATGAACTTCGGAAACAAGCAGCAAAAATTAAAAGTAATCTCAATCGTTCTGTAGAAAATTCTAATTCTTCAGTTCAATCTTCGCCAGTTGCACCTGTATCTGATGGAGTTATTATTGTAGCTAAGGGAGTAAATGGCCAACTAGAGCTACTAGAAGACAAAATTCGTATAAAACGTCAAGGCTTCTTAGCGTTTATGAATCATGGATTTAAAGGCGATAAGGAAATACTAATTGAACATATCTCAGCTATACAATTCAAGATAGCTGGCCCAATTATGAGCGGGTATATTCAGTTTTCTTTTTTCGGAAGTCAAGAGTCAAAAGGGGGTATATTTGATGCAAGTAAAGATGAAAATACAGTTATGTTTATTCGACAAGAACAAGAGCAATTTGAAAATATAAAAGAACAAATTGAAAAGAAAAGGCTAGGTAAAAAAACGCCATCTATAGCGGTTCCATTAGTTAATTCTTCTTATATTGATGAACTAGAAAAGCTTGCTTCTTTGCGAGAAAAAGGAATTATTACTGAGGAAGAATTTCAAGTAAAGAAACGGCAAATATTGGGATTATAAACTTCCTATTTTTTGTGCAGCTAGACTCAAGACACTATCTAGCTAATTTAATAGATTATAATCAGTAATTGTAGAGACATAATATTATGCCTCTACAATCGTTGGGTTACAACTATTCTACCCCTTCAATCCGATCCTCAACCTCCTGATACAACTCTCTTAACATTTGCAAATTACTCTCACTCGTCTCCCAATAACCGCGACCGTTTACTTCCAACAAAGTGGAAACAACCTTGCGGAAAGAATGAGGATTCAAATTCATCAAACGATTCCGCATTTCCTCATCCTGAATAAACGTGCTGTTAGTATCCTCGTAAATCCAGTTATCCACAGCGCCAGCGGTTGCACTCCAACCCATCGTATTTACTAACCGTTTGGAGAGTTCGCGCACACCTTCGTAACCGTGAGAAAGCATACCCTCATACCACTTGGGATTGAGTAGTTTGGTACGCGCATCTAAACGCACGGTTTCTGATAGCGATCGGACCTGTGCATTCGCGGTGGTAGTATCAGCAATATACGAAGCTGGCGTTTTGCCATCGCCGCGCAAAGTAGCTACCACTTTGGTGGGGTCAGAGTCGAAATAGTGGGAAACATCCGTTAAGCTAATCTCGGAAGAATCGAGATTTTGGAACGTCACATCAGCAGATTTCAGTGCAGTTTCAAAAATCTTGCGTGACTGTTCCATTGTACCGGGACTATCAGATGTGAAAGCAAAAGATTTGCGAGTTAAGTACATTTCCTGTAACTCAGCTTCGCTATCCCAAGTGCTATTCTCTACCGCCAAATTGATGTTAGAAGAATAGGAACCGGAAGCATTAGAGAACACGCGAGTAGCAGCTTGCCGCAAATTAATTCCCATTTCGGCGGCTTGTTCTAAAGCGTGTTTGCGAACAAAGTTCATTTCCAATGGTTCGTCTGCTTCCGCCGCCATCTTGACAGCTTGGTCGAGTAAGTTCATCTGGTTAATGAACAAATCCCGGAAAACTCCCGAACAGTTAATCACAACATCAATTCGGGGACGCCCTAATTCTGCTAAAGAAAGTAGTTCCAATTTGTTCACTCGTCCCAAAGCATCGGGTACGGGTTTTACTCCCACCATCCACATAATTTGAGCGAGGGATTCACCGTAGGTTTTGATGTTATCAGTTCCCCACAAAACGCAAGCAATTGTTTCCGGCCAATTGCCAGTTTCTTGACGTTGCCGATCGAGCAATCGATCGACTACAATCTTGGCAGATGCCACTGCTGCTGCTGTGGGAATTGATTGGGGATCTAAGGCGTGAATGTTCTTACCAGTTGGCAATACATCGGGGTTGCGGATGGGGTCGCCACCAGGCCCAGGTAGAACATATTCGCCTTCCAAAGCTTTCAGCAATGCGCCTAATTCGTTATCTGCACAAATTTGTTTGAGGCAGAATTCCAAATACTCAAATAACGGTTTGATTGCTTCTGGATCGACTTTGGGAAATCCAGATTCTTGCAATGCTTCGATCCAAGGTTCCTTCTTACCCATATTGAAGAAGTTGAGCTTGGAAACGAGAGAAACTCGACCGTCGGCGTCGGTTTGTTCTTTCACCAATGCGCTAACAGCGGCGCGGTTAGCTAGGGTGATTTCTTGCAATAATTGGACATCTGACAAAATACCCAGATTGTTATTGCAATAAATTTCGTCGATATCACGTCCGATGCTATTTGCAATAATGCGAGGTAAACCGAGAAGTTCATCCTCTTTGCGATCGAGACTGGCAATATTTACCAAAGTTGCGATCGCTTCTTCTGCACTCGGCGGTTTCCCAATCACGTGCAAACCACAAGGTAATAACCGCGATTCAATTTCCATCAACCGCCGATAGACAGAACCGACGATATTATCCCGTTCTTCAGATGTTAAATCTCTGGCATCTTTATCTGAAAAATCGATATCTTTATCCAGATTGACCAACCGGCATTTATCCACGATCGTATTCACAATTGAAACGCCGCGTCCGGTATCTTTCAAAGTTTGATAAGAAGCAATTAATTCGCTTAGTTCTTTCAAACCTTTGTAGAGTCCGGCATTTTCTGCTGGTGGTGTCAGATAGCTGATAGTTTCGGCATAGCTGCGACGTTTGGCAATTGTGGCTTCGCTAGGATTATTTGCCGCATAGTAATAGAGGTTGGGAATTTTGCCAATCAGGGAATCAGGATAACAGTCACCAGACATTCCCATCTGTTTTCCTGGCATGAATTCCAAAGATCCGTGAGTACCGAAATGCAGGACGGCATCCGCTTTCCAGATTTGTTCTAGATAGGTATAGTAAGCGGCAAAACCGTGATGCGGACTGGCAGAACGGGAGAACAGCAACCGCATCGGATCGCCTTCATAACCAAAGGTTGGCTGTACGCCGATGAAGACATTTCCGAAGTGTTTGCCGTAAATTAATAAGTTTTGTCCGTCGCTGTTAAGATGACCGGGTGGCGGCCCCCAATTTTCTTCTAAGCGCACCGAGTAGGGAGTTAATTCCTCATACTCTGATACTGACATTTTGTAACCGATATTCAGTTCGGGGGTGCTGTACTGTGCTTGGGCGTCGTGGATGACTTCTTGCATCAGTTTTTCGGCAGATTCTGGCAATTCTGGCAGGTCGTAACCGTTCTGTTTGAGGGCTTTCATTACCTCATAAATTGAGCCGAATACATCTAGATATGCCGCAGTACCGACGTTGCCTTTATCTGGTGGAAAGCTGAATACTGTTATGGCAACTTTCTTATCTAGTTTGGGTTTGCGACGCAGGTTAGCCCATTTTAATGCGCGGTGGGCGATCGCTTCAATCCGATCTTGCAGTGCGATCGCTTTTCCCGTCGCTCCATCCCGACCCGATAGTATAATTGGTTCGATCGCACCATCCAATTCGGGAATCGCAATCTGCAACGCCACTTGAATCGGGTGCAGTCCCAAATCGCTATCTTGCCATTCTTCAGTAGTTTGGAACACCAAAGGCAAAGCCACCATATAAGGACGATTCAACCGTTTTAGGGTATCAATTGCCTTCGGATGATCTTGCCTTGCTGGGCCACCAACTAGGGCAAAGCCAGTCAGTGAAACTACTATATCTACGATTGTTGTTTTGCTAGCTGCATCGTAGAAATACGCATCCACAGGTTTAGAGAAATCCAACCCCCCGGCAAATACGGAAATTACCTTTGCGCCCATCGCTTCTAATTCTTGTACCATCGCCACATAGTGTGCATCGTCGCGGGTGACGAGGTGGGTGCGTTGCAGCACCAAACCAACACAGGGTGCTAAGGGGTCTTTTAAATCTTCTGGGATCTCGTTGCGGCTGTTGTACCAGTTGAAGTATTCCTTGATATCCTCGAACATATTCGGTGCCAAGGGATGCCAAATACCCATGTCGGGATAGGTGACTGGATCTTGGAACTGGACTTTATGCTGTCCTTTAAAGACATATTTGTCCGCCAGCATCAACATGAAGTTTTCCAAGTTCTCGGAGGAACCGCCCAACCAATATTGGAAACTTAGCATGAAGTTGCGGGCATCCTGGGCTTTGTCCATCGGTAGGTATTTGAGGACTTTTGGCAAAGTTTGCAGCAGTTTCAGCATCCCGTCTTGGAACCCAGCACCAGATTTTTCCTTGCGTTTCCGCATGAATTGTGCTATTACACTCTTGGACTGGCCCAACTGCGCCATCGAGAAGCTACCCATCTTGTTCAGGCGCATTACCTGGGGCATCGATGGGAAGACTACCGCAACGTCGAGCTTGTCGCGCAAGGGTTCCACAACGGCAACTACCTTGTCTGCTAAGTCTTCAATGAAGATCAGCGAAGCAATAAAAATGTTGGCTTTGGCGACATCCCGCTTAAAGTCCGCGTAGTTCTCAGGATCTCTGAGTTCTTCTAGCAGATAACCGCTAATTTCGATCGCAATGTTTTGATTATTTTGGTTTATCGAGCGAACCGCTGCCGATAAAGCACTCTGATATTGCGGCTCTAGCACGACATAGACCACCTTAATTAGCGATCGCCCCGTTAGGTTATCTGGCGCAATGTGTCGAATGGTGGACTTGACGTGGGTGAACATTCAGTTAGGCTCCTTAGTGATGCGTTAGCATTCATCAGTCATCGGTCAGCTCATCCAAAGGCTGTTGGACATTGGGTATAATACCTAACACCCAACACCTAAAACCCCAGAGTCGCTGAAAGCGTCGATCCTGGTGCTGATTTTTCTGGTTCATGTGTTGTTTTACCAGAAAAGGCTTACTATATGCGGGTTTTGGCCCCGATCTGACACAATTTGATAAAAAATTCGCAATATTTTTTTACACTTCTTGACATTTTTAGCAGTATGTACTTAAATTTTAGATGCGAGAATTTAATTTAGTAAGTTGGCATCGCAGTGTTTATATAGCAACCGCCAAGGCGACTCTTGACAGTAGGGGCGAACGCGAGTGCGTGCCGGAGGCATTAGCATTCGGGTAGTAAATATAAGGTTTTAACCAATAAATTATATGCCCGAATGCTTCGCCCCTAGCCCCTGCCCCAGATTTATGGCTTAACCGCCTTGGCGGTTGCTATACCAAAAAAATGAAACTTTTTTAAAGCCTTGATAAACTTAGGACTATATATTAACTACCCGCTTACGTAAACTTCATAGTGAGGGAAATTAATTAATATTATAGTTAATAAAGGGGAGTATCTAAAAATAACCAAAAAATAGCTTAGCCACAATAATATACGCCTATTTCGGCGTATATTACAATAAATGTACCTGGAGAATAACATGAGTTTCGCTATCTTTAATGAAAGTTTCTACCTGGCAAACTACCCCGATGTAAGAGCGGCTGTTGAAGCTAGGGTTATTACCTCTGGTCTACAGCACTTTCAGGAGTCTGGTGTAAGAGAAGGTCGTACTTTAATATCTCCTTCCTTTGACGAAGCAAGTTATTTAGCAAAATACAGCGATGTAGCAGCCGCTGTTCGCTCTGGACTTTTCAGTTCTGGGTTGCAACACTTCATCGACTTCGGAGAAGAAGAAGGTCGTTCTGGAGTTCCTTTAGGAGGCCCAGATCCCGCCACATTTTTTAACGAAAAAGCGTATATAACAAACAACCTCGATGTGGCGTCGGCTGTTAGGCTTGGCACTGACAAGTCAGGTTTGCAACACTACCAACAAGTTGGACAATTGGAAGGACGAACGGGGTATTTCACTGCTTCCAACGCTAGTGATGTCGTCAGCGGCTTTGGTGCAAAAACTCAGATTTATGGAGTTGGTGTCACTAATGTAGTTGGAGATATTGGGAGCAGTACATACGATATTATAACTACCAGCAAGGGAGATGGTGAAATAGATACCCTGGTTGGTGGATCTGGACAAGACCAATTTGTTCTGGGGGTTGGGCGTATTACAAGTAGCACCACTCAGAGTAACTTTCAATCGTTCTATTTAAATTCCAAGGATGTTGGCACTGACGATTACGCTATAATTCAGAATTTCGAGCTGGGGAAAGATACCATAGTTCTGGGCGGCACACCAAATCAATACACTTTGGTACCCAATGGTTTTGGAGGAGATTATCTGATTTATACAGCTTCCAATAGCAATTTAGGCAAACGAAACGACTTGGTTGCTGTTGTGGAGGGAAATCCGAATTTAGGACTGCTGAACCCAGCGGATGCTGTGAAAAGTGGGTTTACTCTCCTGGGTTAGCCGATCGATTTTGGATTTTAGATTTTGGATTTTGGATTAGAAGAAAAACCAGTGAATATATTCATTCATGGGTAAAATCTAAAATCCCAAATCCTTTCATCCAAAATTGCTTGAGATCGTGTCCGGTCGATTAGCCATAGTTAAATATTTGGTAAGTTGTTGCGATGCCGCGCTCTTTATTCCCTTCGCGGTGGAAGAATATCTAGAATTGGGCTAGGGGCTAGTGCCTTCGTCGGAAGTCAAAAGTCACTCATTCAAAAGTCAAAAATCCTGGTTCTTTCGGGTCAAATATGCGGTCGTAGGGGCACGGCATCATCAGTATGTCGGTCAGCTCAAGATTTTAATTATGCCGTGCCCTACAAAATGTTCGTTTTGAACATTAGCATAATAATTCCGAAAGACCCGATAATCTTGTGGCGCGAAGGGAGTAAGATAGCGCTCAAGCGCAACAACATACCTGCTAGAGTCCGGACTTGATATGACTGAATTTTAGGCGAATTTAAAAAAAAGACAGGCCCGATCGCAAATCGTAGACCTGTCTTTTTTTTTACCCAATCATCCCCGGTGCTATAAACTCCAGTCTTAGACGGTAGCGAATACACCAGAAGTGATAGCGCTAGCTGATACACCCATCAGCATTGCTAATTGTTCGCCTGTGGAAGCAATGTTGACAACGGTATCTTGTCCAGAGGCTGAGATACCCAACTGATTAAACATCATACCCATAGGTAATTCCAGTCGGTCTTCAGCCGCAGAGAAGTCAGTAATGGTGTTTCCGCCCATGCCCATTGCCAGTACAAACAAATCGCGACCGGCACCGCCAGTGACCATATCCATGCCAGCACCGCCGTCAATCACGTCGTCTCCAGCACCACCGTTGATGGTATCGTTGCCAAAGCCACCTGTGATTACGTCATCACCAGCACTACCTGTGAGCGTTTTACCCGCTTGAAAGTTAGCTGCTGTGCCAGCTGAAAGGGCTCTTCCTTCCGCGAAACCCTTAGTCAAATAGTGTTCAAATTCACTTCTTACCGTGCCTTGGCTTACCGCAGTCGCTACGTCAGGATTGCTTGCATCGTAAGTCTTGCTGTTGAACAGAAGACTGGGGTTGCGACCCTCAGACATTCCAAATCCAACGAAATGTTCCAGAGAACTATCGAATACGCCTTGCCGAACGGCTGCTGCTACATCTGGGTTTTTGGCGTCATAATAGGTGGCGTCAAAGTTTTCGGCAATCAGGTTGTAGAGTCTGAAAGGATCGCGACCTTCAGCTAAACCGGATTGGAATAGGTGCGCCAGCCCACTTGTAATAGTGCCTTGGCGAACACCTTGGGCAACATCTGCGTTTTGGAGTTCGTAAACTGCTTCCAATCCAGCCATCTGTTTAGCAAGTCCGCGCCCCTCTGCTATACCGTTCTTGATGAAGTGATCGAATGCACTTTTCACAGAACCGTTAGCAATGCCGACAGCCACATCCGGATTGTCTATGGCGTACTGGTCAAATAAAGCACTGGGGTTGCGCCCTTCTTGGTAACCGCTTTGAGCGAAGTGCTGGAAAGCACTCCTGAAAACACCACCATTAACCGCGTTGGCAACGTCACCATTCATTTTGGAATAATAGGTGGGGTTAAACAGGGTTTCAGCGCCAAGAGTAGGTGGGGCACTTAATCTGGTAACGAGGGAACTGTAGGTGTAGTTGTACCGACCCGACGAAATATCGATCGGATCTGTTAACAGAACAATGTCGTTTCCGTAGGCATTCTGAGCAATCCCCCTGACATCCAGGCGCTGCAATGGATTACCATTCGTATCGACCTGAGACAAGACATAGCGGGGCATATTCTGGCCCCCATCCCACGGCCACATCCGATCGTTCAGGTTTTGTCCGTAGGGCAGGGGGGTTCCCGCTACAGGGTCTAGAGGGTTGTTTGTCGCATAGTACTCAGGCCCGTTATGCCCGTCAGCCTGCCATTCCGCCCACTTCCGATCTATGTTGGAGTGGAGCATCCAGAACACCGGATCGTAAGGCGAGGAGGAGACGTTCATTGTCCCCCTGTATATTAAAGAATTGAAGTCGGTGCCCGCAGGGACTGGGCTGCCCGAAACAAAATCGTGAATTAAGTTGTGGCCGTAATAAATGAGGTTTTGGATGGGAAAGTCATACCGGATGTTGCCATTCGCATCCCTGGCCAATTCACCATTCTGAGAAAGGATCTTGATGTTCCCTTCCAAGGCGCTGATGAATAAACTGGGATCGTCCAGACTCATATAAGCTTCAACTTCTTCTCTGGGGATCAGATTCCTTCCCCAGGGTTCGTTGTAGAGATAGCGCTTCAGGGCATCACCCCGGCTGACAGAATCATCCATATTGGAGTGGATTCTGGGGTCGAGGACATATCCATTGGCTTTAGTGAATGGCCCATCTGTTACTTCGCCGCCGTTTATGGTTTGGGTGGCTCCTGCATTTGGTACGAGTTCTTGGTTCGGCGTTACTGTATAGTTATCGCCGCTCCCGTTACCGCCCAGAAAATTTGGCGAGAACAAGACATCCAGGGTTCTGGGATCGGTGTAATCCCAGTAGGGTACGGTTAGGTTGGGATTTCCAGAAACTTGCTGCAATCCCTTTTCATAACGCGACAGCAGCTCGCGGTGCCAAGATGCGAAGGCAGGAGCGAAGTGAGCCGCGTTAATGCCAGACATATCCAACGGCCCTTCGCCCATAGTCTGACCGGGTTTCAGGGGCACCCTGGCAAAGGCCATGATTTCAATGTGGAGCATCACAAACTCGTCCAGCATACTAATGGGCGATCCCGGACGGAATGTGTTTTTCATCTTCAGCACGGCGCTGGTGTAAGCGTTCTTCTCATCCTGAGTGAGGTCTAGAACAGCTTTCCGCACGTGCTTATCAGGTGTGCTGATTGCCTGTCTTAGTTCGTCTTTTTGCCGAAACGGGGATGTGCTGGGTTCTGACGGTATTTCTGGTTGACTTACTGGCGGTTCTGTCGTTGGTAGTGGTTGATCTGGTTGCGTTCCTTCTGCGAAATTTACCTCACGGTTATCTGTTGCCATCCCCATCATGTTGGCCATCATTTGTTGGTCTTCCATGAGCTTTACAGTCTCCTCTCTAAAATATCAAACAAAAATTTGGTTTTTCGGAATTATTATGCCGTTCAAAACGAACATTTTGTAGTAGTAGCACAGCATCATCAGTATGTCGGTTATACCAAGATTTTAATTAGCTGTGCTACTACGACTAACGAATTAATTTCGTTCTTATTGATTGAGCGCCACAACCGTAAATTTGTCCTACAGCCAGCAGTGTTTATTCTTAGGTAATAATCATACTCTAGTGAGATGGTTACCTAAATCAATTAACACTAGATTGATTATATCTGTAACTTCTGAATTTCCAGACGAAAAATCAAGCCTGTTTGTGCTGTGGCACTGGAAAAACTAATCTTCATGCTTTTGTTACTTCCTTTTAGCATAAAGCTACAAAAACATAAATTAAATTTCTCCTAAAGAAATGTTAGCTCTGCTGTTACGTAAGTATTACTCTCCAGTTAGACGTTTATCTAAATAAAATATACACTATATTGATCATATCAGGAAATTCAGAAGTTCCTGACAAAAAATCAAGCCTGTCTAGGCTGTGGAGTAGGAAAACTACTTTTCCTACTTTTCCTGGTTGAAACGAAGAGACTATCTTAGCGGGGCGTATCCATAAGAAAAGTCACAAATCGAGGCAGATGATATTTTCAATACCATCTGCTACTCGCTAAAGTCGGGACAGGACGGCCTGGTGGTAAATTTGTAGTATATTGTTTGAACTGAGATCTTGCAGCAACGAATAGATTAATCTATCCTAAAGGTGCTGTTTGTCTGAATTGCATAAAAAGTTAACTTCGATTTTAGTGTGAGGTAAAACAGATGTTTCTAACGATCGCAAATTCAGCCTTTGACGATTTACCACTACAAGACGGCGGATTTACCGTAGCCAAACCAATACCAGGCTGGCAGGTATATGACCCATTGGGCCTTTTTACCTCACCAACCGTATTTTCCAATTACGCCACCCTCAATCCCCAGTTAATCTCTTATCCTAACGAAGCATCGTTAGGCAATGTCAGCGCCAGTTATCTAGAACATCCCATCGGCACAGGCACGGCGGGACTGTCTCAGACCCTGAAAGATGTCTTAACAGCCGGTAACACCTATACATTGCGAGCGGAAATAGGCAATCCCTTGCCAGACGCCGCCCTGGGCGCGGGTTTCCCAGGCTATGTCGTGCAACTGCTGGCAGGGGGAAAATTACTTGCTGAAGACCGCAATACCAAGGTTGTGCCAGAAGGGACATTGGTCACCTCCACCGTCACCTACACCCCGTTCGCCAACGACCCCAGCTTGGGTCAACCCCTGGAAATCCGATTGCTCAATCCCTTGCTGGATCTAGGTAGAGAAGTCGATTTCAATCAAATCAGCTTAGAAGCTAATCCAGCCGTCGCTAACGGAGGGTTTGAAGAACCAGTTCTGGCGGATGACGGCTATACTTCCAGAACGGTGCCCGGTTGGCAACTCTACGATCCATTCAACCTATTAGGTACTAACGCCAATTCTAACCTTGGTTCGCTCAATCCATCTGCATTGGCTTATCCCGGCCAAGCGCCCCAAGGGAATAATGTCTTAGCCACCTATTTTGAAAACCCCACCGGCAGCGGTATAGCTGGAGTATCCCAGACGTTAAGACAAGGATTAAAGGCGAATACAACCTATCGTTTGAGCGTTGATATCGGTAATAATGCCGGAGACGGCCCGGATTTCCCAGGCTATGCGGTGCAACTGTTGGCTGGCGGTAAGGTGATTGCCCAAGACGTTAACACTGTCAGACCGGCGATCGGAACTTTTGTGCCCACCAGCTTCACATATACCACATCTGCCAATGACGGCTACGTGGGTCAACCACTGCAAATCCGATTGCTCAATCTCCTACAGACACCAGGCCCAGAGGTCAATTTCGATAATGTCAGGTTAGAGAGCTATGCTCCTGTTGCTAACGCAGGATTTGAAGATGTCACGGTGCAGGACGGTACCTTTATCTCTTTCAATGTCCCTGGTTGGCAACTATATGACCCAAACAACCTTTTAACTATCAACCCGGATTCCTCTTACAGTACGCTTAATCCCAACTACGTCTCTTATCCTGGGCAAGCACCCGAAGGCAACAATGTCTTAGATACTTTTATAGAAAACCCACCCGGAAGCGGGCCGGTTGGGCTATCCCAGACACTCAATCGCGTACTGACGGCTGATACAACCTATAGTTTGACAGTGAATGTCGGTAATGCCTTGGCCGACGAGTTCAGCGAACCGGGTTTCCCGGGCTATGCAGTGCAATTGTTGGCAGGCAGTAAGGTGATTGCCCAAGACGATTACTTTGCGCCTGCCGATCCACTATTTGGTGCAGCCGATGAGGGGGTGTTTACCACCTCTAACGTAACTTATAGCGCACTTGCCAACAATCCAAACTTGGGTCAACCTCTGTCGATTCGATTGATCAATAAGTTGGAAGGCCCTGGTAAAGAAGTTAATTTCGATAATGTGCGGTTAACGGAAACCAAGCTCCCTCGTAACTTCTTTAATGAAGCGTACTACTTGCAAAATAACACGGATATAGCTGGGGCTGTGGGAGCAGGATTAATTGATTCGGGATTAGACCATTTCAATCGCTTCGGGATGAATGAAGGCCGGACAGAGGTGTCGCTATATTACGACGAAGCTTCTTACTTGCAAAGGTATCAAGATGTGGCTGGTGCTGTGGGAGCCGGAATTTTCTCTTCAGGATTAGAACACTTTCTGGAGATTGGCTACAATGAGGGACGCTACGGTGCGGGAGCGACTGCTCAGACGGGCGATCGACAAGCAGATTATTTGGGAAGAAATGCCGATGTGGCTCAATATGTAACTGCCGGAATCTTCAAATCGGCCTATGACCACTTTATCCAGTTTGGTACTTTTGAAGGTCGTTTGTTCTAAGGGTCGTAATCCGATCTAAAGTTTAGCGGGCATTGCCCCTAACCCAGGAAGAAACTTCCTGGGTTAAAAATTTATTTTGGAGTTACCACTTTATTGAGTTTTGCACTTTTGAAGGTCGTTTTTTGTAAACAATTAAATTTATTCGTGTTGCTGCACAATTTCCTTGATAATGAAGAACAATGAGTTAATTTTTATTTTAGTCTGAGGTTAGATAGATGAATCTGACAATTGTAAACCAAGGGTTTGAAAATCCTGTCATTGATCCGGATACGGTTGCTGTTAACCAAACGCCCGGTTGGTCGTTATACAACCCATACAATGTTGTAGATGGTAACGACGACTCTAGTACTGCCACATTCCATGCAGCCGAACTGTACAAACAACTTTTTTATCCTCAAGGAGTACCGGAAGGCAATAATGCCGTAGGTATTTTTCTAGTCAAACCACCGGGAAGCGGAGTAGTTGGTTTAACACAGAAACTGGAATCAACACTGTTACAACCGAATACAACATACACTTTACAATTCGATCTGGGCAATATCGCCCCCAGTGCGGGTTTCCCCCTCATAGCTGGTTTCCCAGGCTATGCAGTGCAACTGCGGGCGGGCAATGAGGTGCTTGCCCAAACTGTGAACGAAGGGATTCCGCCTGACGGGACTTTTGCACCCAGAATGTTTACCTATACTACTTCCGCCAACCCTCGGAACGTGGGTCAACCCCTAGAAATCCGATTGCTCAATCTTTTGCAGTTCCCAGGTGAAGATGCCAACTTCGATGACATTCGGTTAGAAGCAAATCCTGTTATTGCCAACGCTGGTTTTGAGGAGATACCCCTTGAAGACAACGGTTTTGCCGCCAGAAATATCCCTGGTTGGCAAGTATACGACCCATCCAACCTGTTTGCAAATCAAGGTTCTAATTACAGTACGCTGAATCCGGCTACAAGCTCTTATGTTGCTGAAGCACCGCAAGGCAATAATGTCGCGGCTCTTTATCTGGACAACCCCGTCGGTAGCGGTATAGCTGGGATAAAGCAGACACTAAACCAAGTAGTAACGGCTAATACAACCTATACTTTGACGGTTGATGTGGGTAATGCCGCGCCGGATGAATTCACCGGGACTGGTTTCCCAGGCTATGGGGTGCAATTGGTGGCGGGCGATAAGGTTGTTGCTCAAGACTTTAATGCCTTTAGACCGGGTAGAGGTCTTTTTGGCTTCTCAACCATCTCATACACCCCACGCGCCAATGACCCAAACTTGGGCAAACAACTGGAAATCCGATTGCTCAATACTCTGACTAGCACAGGTAAAGAAATCGGTTTCGATAATGTGCGTTTAACGGAGAGCAAACTCCCCACTGGGTTATTTAACGAAGCATACTACTTGCAAAATAACCCGGATATAGCAGGGGCTGTGGGAGCTGGATTACTCCCTTCGGGATTAGAGCATTTCAATCTTAACGGTGTACATGAAGGCCGGACAGAGGTGTCGCTATATTACGATGAAGCTTCTTACTTGCAAAGGTACACAGATGTGGCAGGTGCGGTGACAACAGGAGCTTTCTCATCTGGCTTAGAACACTTTGTCGAGTTTGGTTACTATGAAGGACGCTACGGAGCGGGAGCGACCGCACAGACGGGCGATCGACAAGCAGCTTATTTGGCGATAAATGCCGATGTGGCTCAATATGTAAATGCGGGAATCTTCCACTCCGCCTACGACCACTTTATCCAGTTTGGCACTTTTGAAGGTCGGGTTTTCTAAGCCCAGCCTTATAGTAACTCAAGTTGCTAGTTACTTGCCTTCTGGGTACGTAGTTGCGCTTTAGCGCTCTTATACCAACTAGGATAAGAGCGCTAAAGCGCAACTACGTACCTAATACCAAACTCAACTATATAACTAGCAACTTGCGTTACCACCACTATTAGACCTCTCCAAAAAAGAATGTAGAGACGTTGCATGCAACGTCTCTACAAGGGTTCTAGGCAACGCACTTTTAATTTCTGGAGATGTCTATTGCAATCGTTCACAGAATATGATTGTGCAGCCAGCTGATATTCTGATTCTCTCCAATGGGCCAGGGGAGTTGGCAACTTGGGTGCGTCCTGTGGTGCGATCGCTTCGTCAACAATTAGGAGACGATCGCACTCTCTTACGCATTTCGATCGTGCTATCCCCCTGTCCCAACGCCAGTGGCAAAGAGGTGGAAATTGCCCAAAGCTATCCAGAAGTCGATCGCGTCCAAGGGTCAGAACATTTCTTTCGGTTTTTGCTGTGGGGTAAGACTGCCGAAAATTGGGACTGGCGACAAAAAGGTGCGGTTCTCTTTTTAGGCGGCGATCAATTTTTCACCGTCCTAATTGGCAAACGTTTAGACTATCGTACCATTGTCTACGCAGAATGGCAAGCACGTTGGCACAATTGGATTGACAGATTTGGGGTGATGAAACCTGAAATTGTTGCTCATACCCATCAGAAATACGCTCATAAATTTACCGTCGTCGGCGATTTAATGGCCCAAGCGCAAGAGGACAGTATTGAGAATCAATCTAAAATCCAAAATCCAAAATCTAAAATCGAATCGATCGGATTGCTGCCCGGATCTAAACCTGCTAAATTAGTTCAGGGACTGCCTTTGGTATTGGCGATCGCAGAACAGATCCACAGATTGCGTCCCCAAACTCGTTTCGTAATTCCCGTTGCGCCAACTTTAGATATCCAAAAATTAGCTCGCTTTGCCGATCCCCAACAAAATCCCCTGATTGGGCAACTGGGATGGGGAAGTGCAGAATTGGTTAGTCCGCCTCACCCAGAACCTCCTTTTCTTAAAACAAATAGCGGTTTGCACGTAGAATTATTTACACAATCCCCTGCATATCAATTGTTATCCCAATGTCGTATTTGTCTGACTACCGTTGGTGCGAATACAGCTGAATTGGGCGCTTTAGCAGTGCCGATGATTGTGTTGATTCCCACTCAGCAACTGGATGCAATGCGAAGCTGGGATGGTTTGCCAGGATTACTCGCCAATTTACCGGGATTAGGTTCGATTTTTGCTAAAATCATTAACTGGTTGGTATTGAGACAGAAGCGTTTATTTGCATGGCCGAATATTTGGGCTAAGACTGAAATTGTACCAGAAATTGTGGGTAAATTGCAACCTTCAGATGTGGTAGAATTGGTGATGGATTTTTTGAATAATCCTGAAAAGTTAGACCAAATGCGCGATCGCCTCCGCAGTGTTCGCGGTGAAGCAGGTGCAGCACAAAAATTAGCTCATTTGGTGCAGGAAGAAATTTGCAAATTTGAGGATTTAGATGGCTAAAACGTGAAATAATAACGTGAAGTGAGCGAATTTAACTGCTGCAAGCAGTTCGATCGAAATTTTGTAACCGATATTCTATTAACTCGGAAAAAAACATGAGCCAAAAAGATATTTACGTCGTACTGGGAGCAACGGGCCAAACCGGAGGAGCAGTAGCAAACACTTTAATCGAACACGGCGCATCTGTGCGCGTTGTAGTCAGAAACGCTAGCAAAGGCGAGAGTTGGGCGCAGCGGGGTGCAGAGGTAGCTGTCGCCGATGTTACTGATGTGGGTGCGATGACCCAGGCGTTTTCGGGTGCCAAAGGCGCTTACCTTCTCAATCCTCCAGACTACCAGGCGGATGATATGTTCGCCGTAGCGGAGAACGTAGGTGTAGCATTGCAAGAAGCGGTACAGAATGCCGGACTGTCCAAACTTGTGGTGCTTTCTTCGGTAGGTGCCCATCTTCCAGAGGGAACTGGTAACATCCGCACCACCTGGATATTTGAGCAACGCTTCCGACAAATCGATTTGCCGATCGCCTTTGTTCGCTGTGCCTACTTTATGGAGAATTGGGCATCTGTGGCAAGTGTAGCCGCCAGCGAGGGTGTGATGCCGAGCTTTCTTTCTCCGCTAGACCGTGCGATCCCAATGGTTGCAGCGGCAGATATTGGCCGTGTATGTGCAGAATCCCTGCTGGAAACATGGAGCGGTACAAGGACGATCGAACTTCAAGGCCCGCAGTCCTATAGCCCAAACGACGTGGCAGCGGGGTTTGCACAGGCGTTAGGCCGCCCTGTACAGGCTGTTGAGGTGCCAGAATCGGACTGGGCGCACTTGCTGGCACAATTTGGTAATAGCCCAGGTGCGATCGTCGGTTGGAGCGAGATGTTACGCGGTTTCAACACGGGACATATTATCTTTGAAGATGAGGGAACAACCCATCTGAAAGGGCGCGTTACTATTGAAGATGCGATCGGCTCTTTCATACCCCCCAGCTAAGTAGGTGGGCCTAATTAAACGTAAAACTGCCAAGCCCTTAGAAACCGGGTTTCTTTAGCTTTGTAGGTTGGGTTTCGCTTCACAAGGGCCCAACCTACAAAGAAATGGCTAAAGATGTGGCAGATTTTGTATTAGATTATTTAGATAATCCTGAGAAGTTGGCAGAAATGCGCGATCGGCTTCGCAGTATTCGAGGCGCATCAGCAAAATTAGCTATAACTTTTACAAGCAATAACTTGTATAAAACAAGGACTTGTTAATAAAGCAGTAATTACCGCACCAATAATTACTCCTTTCACAAATTCTTTTTTCCTTTTCCTTTTAAGCCAATAAATTAAGGGGATCAAATAGAATATTTGAACTATAGAAATGCTACCAAATACAGCTTGAATATTTGCAAAGCCATTAGCAAGTGGATTATTATATGTTTGTGGGTATAAGCATTTTGTAATTATAAATGGTAAATTGGGAAAAAGTATAGATAAATGACTAAATAAAAAGCCTATTAGGAAAAATAAGCCTACATTTAGGATCAAAATTCCACAGATTGGCAAACATCCATTTTGATTCTGAATTTCTCTAGATTCATCCCTGTCTGACATAATTTTACCAACCTTAGAAATTCCCTCTACCGTAAATCAAAAAGCAACCACCACTCACCAAAGCAGTTATTACTGCGCCGATAATCACTCCTTTCATCATTCCCCATCTTTGTTGTTGTTTGAGCCTTAAAACAACTGGAATTACATATAACAACTGAATTAAGGAAAAACCAAATGCTGCATATATCCAAAATGCTAAAATAGCGTAACCTGGTGTATTAGAAAATAAAACAAATCCTAAAATGAATATTGCTACTATTGCGATGGCGTGCATACCCAATAACAATAACATTCCATAGATTATGCCAAGAAATTCATTTTGTATTGCCATAATTTATCCTTTTATATTTGACTTTAGCTAAACTAAACTCATTGTAAGACATCAAATAAATTCCGTTTATTTTCTACGGGCGATTAGAAACCAAATGATATCCAGCACTCCCCTCGCGGTAGAACATATTGAAAGTATCAAATGGAATAATTCTCCCATCTGGATGTACAATATGAATACAAGACCGTTTCACCGAACGAACGTCAAAGTTATATGGGTCGAGAAATTGCACAATCATCACCCGAAAAACATTCTCGTAGGTAATTCCTTCGGGAACTGGTAGCATGGGCAAACAGCACAATAGTTGTTTCAACGAAGTTGCAGAAGATTGGGGAGAATGACTGGTGGAAAATAGCTCGAAAATGTTGCGCTTCAGTTCTTCATTTTGCTCGTAAAGAACGCTATTCGGCATAATTTTGACAAATTCATCTGGATTGAGTAAACCAGTCAGCGGTATTACTTTTCCATTCACTTTCAGCGCATACGCCATCGCTAAACAATCTGGATGGCAAGGCACAGGTAAAATATCTTCTGGTTTGAAATGAGAACTTTGTTGTAAAATGGAACGACGGACTTCGGTCAGCGTATATCTATCTCGCTTGGGATCGAAATCCTCCAAACGTCCCGCAGCTTGGATAGGTTGAAATGTGACACCGCGCACGCATTTCTGTTTCAAGGCGTAGTCGATGATTTTGCCGATTTCCCCGTCGTTCAATCCTTTTTTTAGGGTGACGACTAGGGTGGTCGAGATGTTATACTCGTTGAGATGGGCGATCGCTTTTTCACGAACATCTCGCAAATCCGCACCCCGCAACTCTTTCAGCGCCACCGCCTCAAAGCTATCGAATTGCAGATAGACTTCGATTCCCGGCATATACTGACTGAGGCGATCGCAAAAACTCCTCTCCTTGGCAATGCGGATACCATTAGTATTGATCATCAAATGCTTGATGGGCTTACTTTTGACAAGATCCAGAATCTCAAAAAACTCTGGATGTACCGTAGGTTCCCCCCCACTAATCTGTACAATCTGAGGTTCTCCCTCATTTTGTACGATCGCATCCAACATCATTTCAATTTGTGCTAGACTACGATGGCGTCGCGGTTGTTGGGAAATTTGGGAAATTTCTTCTGTTCCAGAATCTGCGTAGCAAATTGGGCAGGATAAATTGCACCGATCCGTTACCTCTACCAGCGTTAAACAGCTATGCTGTTCGTGATCTGGACAAAGTCCGCAGTCGTAAGGACATCCATATTTAATCGGTGTATTGAATTTTAGCGGCATATCCCCAGGTTTAATGAATCCCAGGGATTGTTTATAATATTCGATATCATCCGCAATCAGCACTTCTTCATGTCCGTGGGTGCTACAATGTTTCACCAGGTAAACGCGATCGTCCCGAAAAATGATTTTCGCTTCCACCTTGACCAGGCATTTTGAGCAAACGCTGTTCGTTAAAGCATAAAAAAGATAAGATCTTGTAGGCATAGCAATTACGAAAGTTTACATCTCCGATTCTCGATCTTCTGGGACTTGTCGCGAAATCAGATATCCTGCTAACTCTAGCACTCCATCCAGCAGCAAGCCGATAATCGCAATATAGAATAACGCCTTGACGATTTCATCAATCATGTTACTGTTATAGGCATCCCAGATGAAAAAGCCGATCCCTTTACCACCTGTCAAAAATTCCCCGGCGATTAGGGTGAACCAAGCCAACCCCATTGCCATCCTCATCCCTGTAAATGTATGATGGATAGCATCTCTCAAATCCTTGCCGTTACTCCGGAACTTTTGGACACCTGTGGCAGTATTTATGATAATCTGCCAGATGGCGCTGAAAAAAATCACGAAAAGGACAGCTTGTTGGTTATTTTTCAATCCTATCAACGCGATCGGTAACAAGGCGATGGAAGGTATAGTAGCTGGAATCTGAAAAATTCTCTTCAGTATCCGATAAATCACCCTGTCGATCCCAACCAATATTCCCAACGGAATTCCCAAAATGACTGCTGGAATGTAACCTTGGCACAATAATAGCAGGCTGGCTAAGATTGATGGATATATACTTTGACTTTCTTCCACTTCTTCCGATCTCTGATAAACTACTTGCCAATACTGCCACGATCATCTAAAAAATCATATCTCTAACCAACCAAGTTCGATCGCACTTTCACCACCATCTCTATTTATCTTCAAAAAATCCACATCTTCATCTGTAGTTCCAAACCTCTTCCTCTTCAAATCACCCACGCATTTTTTTCTATACCCTTGACGCCACTAAATTTATGTGTTACCATTATGTTGATAAGGAAGAACTACAATATTTATATTTTTCCAATTTCTCTATCTTACCTAGCAACCTGAATCTCGTTTACAGCTCCTCTCAAAAATCAGATTTCTAGGCAACCAGGCCCGATCGCACTTTCACCACCATCTATATTTATCTGCGGCGGTGACAAACCGCGCTTTTTGTTATCGCGATAATCGATAATCGGTAATGGTCAGAAAAATCTTTTTCCCAATTCCCAAAAAGCGTAGTCTATCACCGTATTAAGTATATCTACAAAAAATCCACATCTTCATCTGTGTTCAATTATTGTTCATCTGTGGCTAAAAACCTCTTCCTCTTCAAATCGCCCAAGCTTTTTTCTATCTCCTTGACGGCACTAATTTTTTATGTTATAATAATCTTGATAAGGAAGAACTAGGTTGTGATATTTATGGGGGACAGATTTCTATTATATAAGCATACATCAAACAGGCTTCCCTGTCTAGTACTTCCCCATCCCCTTTTTAAATGCGATTTTACAGCAATTTTCAGACAACCCCCGACATCTGGTGCGTTACGAAGATAGCTAACGTACCCTAGATGAAAGTGGGGCGAAAGCAAACATCTGGGGAATACTGCGGCAATAATATAAAAGTCCCAGCAAACAAGCAACCTGAATCGCACTTAGCCCCAAAAATGGGTGAAAATCTGGCTTAATGAAGTCGATCGACAAGCGAAAACCTAAATAAGCGATCGCGTAAAACTTAAATAAATCCCCTTCCTGACGAGAGTAGCGACTGCGGATGAGTAAAAATATCATCAAACCCAACAAAAATATAACTTCATACAACTGAGTGGGATGGCGAGGAATGCGATCGCCAAAATCGACACCCCAAGGTAAGCTAGTGGCAATACCGTAAGTGCGATCGCTCAACCCCGTCAAAAAACAGCCAATCCGTCCCACAGCAGTCCCCACAATCAAAGGATAGACAAAAGCATCGCCAGTCGATCGCCTTACCCCGATCGACTTTTTCGTCAACTCAACCCCAATCAATCCCCCCAGCAATGCACCGACAACAGTTTTCCCCTGCAATAAAACTAAAAGAAAATTTTCCCCACTCTGCCAAACTACATCAAGATGCTGTAGCAAAACCAGCACCTTAGCACCCACCAAAGCCCCAACCATCCCACCCACTATCACAGAACTGCGTTGCGGGGAAGAAATAGTATCTTGGCGAACATTATGCAGAACTAGCCGAAACGCGATCGCATAAGCCAACGACTCAAATAAAATATGAGGATGAATCCGCCAAGAGCCAAGCCACAAATAAACAGGAAAACTCATTCGATTTTAGATTTTAGATTTTAGATTTTAGATTTTAGATTGGGGAATTGGCCAATAAAAGTCAAAACAAAATTAGTCATTGGTCATTAGTCATTCTCCCCCACTCCCCCACTCCCCCACTCCCCCCTCTTCCCCTAGCCCCTAGCCCCTCTTCCCCTAGCCCCTTCATTGTTGCCCATCCCGACGCCCCAACTCATAGATACCGCAACCCATACAGGCGAGTATTCCAACGCTAATAGCCCAACTGCGTCCCAGAGTGAACTCCACAGCCCAGTTGCACAAACTGCCTGCCACTAAAAAAGGGATAATACTAAAGATAGATGCGTAAAAAGCATTTTGGGACTCTCTAGCCCGACGGGTTTTTTCAAATTCCGCTTCAGAAGTATAGAGCGATCGCTCCGCAAAATTAAACCAACGCCTCAATTGCTCCATCACCCACTCGCTGACCGGCGAGAAACCCAGATACAAAGCTAGCGACCACAAACCAGAACCAGCCAGTGCAGTAGCATCCAACGCAAACATAAAGGGAAAAAGGTCGTTGAGCATAAAGCAGGTAGCGAGTAAGTCGATCCTTTTTGCGATCTTAACGGAATTTAACCCGCAATCATCTCCATCAAAAAAAATACAGCCTGGAAGTTCACTCTAAACCCAGTCTTGACTAGGAGTTTAGAGCCAATTATCCAGACTGATATTTCTCAAGTCCGCTAGAGCAACTTATAGGCGATCCATCTGCTTTCGCAATTCTTCCAAATCCTTATCAACTGCTGAACCAGATGACGAGGACGGAGTAGAAGAAGAAGTAGAAGAAGAGGAAGTAGTTTTTTGTGCAGAACCAGGTAGCGCTGCTTGGTTTGGCGAAGAACCAGCCAGTTGAGCTTTCATTGCCATCAATTCATCATCAACATCGCTACTACCTTCCAGAGCAGCAAATTGCTGTTCCAGATTATTACCAGTCAACTCTTGCGCCGACTGGGCCCGCGCTTCCATCATCAAAACCTTTTCTTCCATCCGCTCAAAGGCACCCATAGCGCTGCTAGTGCCCATCCGACCAACCGCATTTTGCAGTTGTTCGTTAGCCTTAGCCGCTGAGATCCGCGCCTTCAGCATATCCTTCTTAGTCTTAGCTTCGGAAATTTTACTTTCCAGACCAATCAAGTTGCGCTTGAGCGCATCCACCTGAGTAGTTTGGGTGTCCAAAGTTGCTTTGAGCGCACCCGCCGTATCAGCTTGAGCTTTTTTCCGCACCAGCGCTTCCTTGGCCAGATTCTCATCTCCCTTTTGGAGAGCCAGTTGAGCGCGGCTTTGCCAGTTGTTCGCCTCTGATTGAGTTTGATTGTACTGTTGCTGAGTGCGTTTCTGAGTAGCGATCGCCTGAGCCACTGCTTGGCGCAGCTGCACCAAGTCTTCCTGCATATCAATAATCGACTGTTCTAGAATTTTTTCCGGGTCTTCAGCTTTACTGACAACATCGTTCAGATTAGCCCGGAGTACTCGGCTAATGCGGTCAAACAATCCCATAACTTTGTTTTTCCTTTTGGGGTGTACAAGGTCGGATGAAAGGCAGATGACTGACCAGAGCCTACTTGCTGCTGAATTCAGTTAACTATATGCTCAATTGGTTAGCCTGAAACCATCATCCATATAATTTCAAGTGTAAAAGGCTCCCTCCAGGGAATTACACAACCTCGATCGAGCGATTGAAAACATGATTCTCTATCATCCAGTGTAGAAACTTCTAGCTCGGATCGGCACTTACCTCAGATTAATCAAGCTAGGGAAGTTTGCCAAATTGCAAGTTTTAACTAGATTTGGGCTTTTTTGCCAGCAGATGACTGACTCGACGGCAACTCAGGCGGATTGTTACCAGTAAGCATTTTTGCCTTCATCGCCTCCAACTCCCGATCGATCTCGCTCCCCCCTTCCAAAGCCGCAAATTTCTTTTCCAGGTCATCCGTTCCCAGACTCGCTAAAGCCTCCGATTGAGCTTCCAGTTGCAGGACTTTCTCCTCCATTCTCTCAAATACGCTCACAGAACCGCTAGGGTTAAATTGCCCCATCATCTCATTAAGTTTCTGAGATGCTTGTGCAGAGCGAGCGCGAGCAATGTACAGATCTTTTTTAGTTTTTGCCTCCCCAATTTTGCTCTCTACAGTCTTTAAGTCTTGCTTAAGCTTATTAATAACCGTGTTTTGCATTTCCAGCTGAGCCTGCATTGCAGATGCGGTTTCCTGGTAAGATTTCCGTCGGTTTAGAGCTTCCCGCGCCAGGTTGTCATCGCCTTTTTGCAAAGCCAGTTGAGCGCGGCTATACCAAGAAGCAGCATTAGACTGGGCGTTGCTAACATCTCGTTCGGTGCGTTTTTTGGTAGCGATCGCACCAGCTACAGCCTGCCGCAACTGAATCAAATCTTCCTGCATATCCAGCACTGTCTGTTCCAGAATCTTTTCCGGATCTTCCGCCTCACCGATTAAATTATTTATATTGGCGCGAATTACCCGCAGGATACGGTCAATAAGTCCCATACCGACTCTCCTCACTATTGGCGCTTAAAAGTCGAAAGGCTACCAGGGCTGCAACCATCCTCAAGACCAGAAATTCAGCTGCCACAGGTTTAGCTGCAATACTAACCTCATCGTATCGCGCCCATAGGCAAACCCCAAGAGTTTATCGAGTTGAGGAATGTGGCGAGAGAGTTAGCTTCTCTTGTGGTGCAGGTGGCTCGAAGTGGCGACACAGAGCGATTGACATCCTCCCGGCGCTAATTCGGAGTACCGAATATAGCGCGGGATTCCAAAGATTGCTCTTTGGGCTTCCTCTTTCTACGAGTCGGCTTACTTAATTGAGTTTCCTCAACCAAGCAGAGGCCATTCTCTCCAGAGGCGTTAATTCCCGTCTGCCCGACGGTATTTTCTAACATTTTACCTAAGATGGATAGCGCAATATTTAGAATATTAATAGCCGCGTTCCAATCTCGATCTTGAATATGCCCACAATCGGGGCATTGATGGGTTCTATTGCTTAAGGTTTTCTTAACTACCGTACCGCAATTAGAACAATCCTGTGATGTATAGTTCGGAGGGACAGCTACAACTGGTACTCCAAATACCTGACCAAAATATTCAAGCCATTGTCTAAACATCGACCAAGAAGCATCACTAATTGATTTAGCTAAATGATGATTCTTCACCATGTTTTTTACCTGTAAGTCTTCAATGGCTACCAAGTCACTAGACTGGATTACGCACCTTGCTAATTTTACAACAAAGTCTTTACGCTGCCTTTCAACTTTTAGGTGTTTCCTACCTAAGCGATTCTTGGCTTTCTTTCTATTTTTTGACCCAATATTTTTTCGTGAAAGTTGGCGTTGCGCTCTCTTGAGTGCTTTTTCACCTTGACGTAAAAAGCGAGGATTTTCTATTTGATTGCCTTCTGAATCGGTGTAGAAATGGTTTAACCCAACATCTAGCCCTAACATTCTACCTGTTAATTCATGGGTTTCTTTCCTTTCGTGATTAATGCAAAACTGTACATAATATCCATCGGAACGACGAACTATCCTAACACGCTTAAGAAGGTCTATTTGGTAAAAATGTAAATCTCTAGTTCCCCAAAGCTTGAAAGTACCAGCACCGAATTTATCAGTAAATGTGATATACTTCCTGTCTTCTGAAAGCTTCCAACCACAGGTTTTGTATTCAACTGATGCTCTGGTCAGCGAACGCTTGAATTTCGGATAACCTTTTTTGCCTGGTACTTTCTGTTTGCAGTTATCAAAAAATCGAACTATAGCTGACCAAGCACGTTCAGCCATTGCCTGTCTTGCCATTGAGTTAAGTTTTTTAACCCAAGGAAATTCAGGGTTGTCAGCCAGGACTTTGCAGTATTTGTTCAAGTCCATGTTGTTTACGCCTGGATTATCCATCCAGTATCGCAACGCTTTATTGCGAACAAAAAGCCCAGTCCGCAACATCTCATCAATGATGCGGTACTGGGTTTCTGTTCCTTTTAGCTTGGCTTCGTAAACTAACATTTTATAGAAAATGCAGATTACAATACAGTAGCATGATTTGTCCTCATTGGGTACATTGAGTACCCAATGAGGACCCACCTTTCATCCCAACACCAAGCAGAAGCTGCTATGGTGTGGGTCTTCTCGGCGGGGTAGATAAACCTCGACGTTTGAGCTACGATCGGTCAGTATGGAAATAGGTTGCTATTAGTTTTCTTACCCTTTTTGACAGATCGTCCGGCTTTTTATGGCTGAAAATTCCGTCGTCAAACGCCCTGATCTGGATCGGGTGATTCATTATACCAGAAAACCGCTCAATTGGGTGGGAATCTTACTGGGATTTTGGCTGCTTCCCACTGTTGCACCCACTCCGAATGCTTCAGCAGCAGAGCGAGTTTATCTCTCCTACGACATACTGGAGCGATCGATTTCCGTCGATTCCCTGGCAGCTTATGCCCAGCAAGGCAGAATTAAGGACGACTTGGCACCTTACATTCAATATGCCAAGCCGGAACAGCAGGCGCAGTTACGCAATCTTCTGCTGAGGCGATTGGATGTAAGCCCAGTGCCGATTTCCCAGTTTCTCTATACGCCGCCAGCAGAAATTTTGCTGCAACGCCTGGGAGAAGTGATTAAAACCGATTCCGGTCAAACGGGTTCCCGCGCCATTCGCGCCGCACTAATTTTAGCATCAGCCGATCGAGATGGTTTGACGCTGCTGAATGTGCTGCGGAAGTTTCCTACCTCCAGCGTTAGAATCGATTTGGCACGCGCTCTGGAAATTGCCAACGAACTGTCAACCATATTCGACCAAACAGAAAAGGCTCTAGCACTCGTTTCCCAGCAATCTACCGCCGCAGTTGCAGACTCGCCAGTTAATTTATCTCAATTACCAGACTTACAGCAACGCGGTTCTTTTACCTGGCGAAAAGAAACTCTCAAGCTGAATGATACCAACCGGCATCGTCAGTTTTTAGCAGATATTTACCTCCCCATTTCCTCTGGAATTCAGCAGCCTCAAACGCCAGCCAAGTTAATTGTCATCTCTCACGGTTTGGGTTCAGACCGCCAAACTTTTGTATATTTGGCAGAACATTTAGCTTCCTATGGTTTTGCTGTCGCCGTCCCCGAACATCCGGGAAGCAATGCCCAACAATTGCAGGATTTACTCAGCGGTAAAGCTAATGAAGTCTCAGAACCAATTGAGTTTATTAATCGACCTTTGGATATCAAGTTTTTGCTGAATGAACTCACTCTTCTGTCTCAGTTCAATCCGGCTTTTAAAGGTAAAATAAATCTGCGAGAAGTTGGTATGATCGGTCAATCTTTTGGTGGTTACACGGCGCTAGTTTTAGCTGGTGCTACTCTTAACTTCCCGAAACTGCAAAAAGATTGTGCCGCTATCAATAACTCCTGGAATACATCGCTTTTACTTCAGTGTCGGGCTCTTTTATTACCGCCATCGCAATATAATAATTTGCGCGATGAAAGAATAAAGGCTGCGATCGCTATTAACCCAATAAGTAGCAGCATCCTGGGGCCGGATGGCCTTAGCCAGATCAAAATTCCGGTGATGTTCGTTTCCGGTAGCGCAGATACCGTCGCACCCGCTTTAGCCGAACAAATTCAGCCTTTCACCTGGCTAACTACTCCAAACAAGTACCTCGTGGTGATGAAAAACGGCACTCACTTTTCTACTCTGGCACCAACAGAGTCAGATCTGCCACTTCCCGAATCCGTGCTTGGCCCAGACCTGGCTTTGGCACGTAGCTATACGAAGGCGTTCGGTTTGGCCTTTTTTGGATTTTATATTGCCAATCGCCCACAATATCAACCCTATTTGAGTGCATCTTATGTAGAATCAATAGGTCGAGAACCTCTCACACTTAGTTTTGTGCGATCGCTTTCTCAAATTGACTTAAAAGCGGCACTTCAGCGTTCCACCACACAGGCAACTACATCGCCTAAAGGTACTAATTAAACACTTATTAAGATTGTCCCGTGCAAGGTTTTCTCAACTTAAACAAACCATTCGGAATCACTTCCCACGACTGTGTAGCGCGGGTGCGGCGAC
Source organism: Argonema galeatum A003/A1 (assembly GCF_023333595.1). Lineage (GTDB taxonomy): Bacteria > Cyanobacteriota > Cyanobacteriia > Cyanobacteriales > Aerosakkonemataceae > Argonema > Argonema galeatum. The sequence continues at coordinate 73,817 of NZ_JAIQZM010000004.1, read as the reverse complement.
TGTTACGCCTCAAGCGTGTGGGACATGGCGGGACTTTAGACCCAGCCGCTACTGGCGTTTTACCGATCGCGTTGGGTAAGGCAACTCGGCTATTGCAATATTTGCAGCCAGATAAAGCTTACCAGGCGACAATTAGACTGGGATTAATTACTACTACAGATGATTTACAGGGGGAAATTCTCACTTCCCAGTCGGTCACTGGATTGACTTTGGAGGAAGTGAAAGCAGCACTTAAGCAATTTGAGGGAAAAATTCAGCAAGTACCGCCCAATTACAGTGCAATTCAAGTACAGGGTAAACGCTTATACGATTTAGCACGCGCCGGAGAAAAAATTGAAGTTTTGGCTAGACCCGTGGAAGTACATAAAATAGAAATATTGGCATGGCGAACTGGGGAGTTTCCAGAAGTGGATGTGGCGATCGCTTGTGGCCCCGGTACTTATATTAGAGCGATCGCACGGGATTTGGGCGCACTCTTAAAAACTGGCGGAACACTTGCGGCTTTAATTCGCACCGAAAGTTGTGGCTTAAACTTATCAGATAGTCTAACTTTCGAGGAATTGGAACAACAGCTACAGCAAGAAACCTTTAATCCCATTCCACCAGCAGCAGCTTTAGAACATTTAGCCGCAATCACATTGCCAGCAAAAGATGCTAAAGCTTGGTGTCAAGGACAGCGCATTCCTTTATCCCCTCTTACCTCTCTTACCTCTCTTACCTCTCTTACCTCTCTTACCCCTCTTACCTCTCTTACCTCTCTTCCCCCTCTTCCCCCTCTTCCCTCTCTTCCCTCTCTTACCTCCCCCCCGTCAACGGGGGGGAATGAGGGGGGGTTGCGAATTTATGACGAAGACAAACGCTTTTTGGGAATTGCTAGTTTGGTGCATTCAAATGCAGATCTATTACTGATTCCTGAGATGGTATTTGAGCCGATGTAGGGAAATATCCATGCAACAAATTGTGCTTTTTCTGGATATTGACGGGGTAATTAATGTGCGAGGTCTTTACTTGTCAGAGTTGATCGGCTGCTATCAGAGGTTCGATTTATACGCTTGTCCGGTTCCCCTGGCGAGACAATTTATGCAAGCGCTCGATCGATCTGAGTCGATTAAACCTTTCTGGATGTCTAAGGGTTGGCGCAAACACGCTACCCTATGGAATCAGTGGGCGCAAACACGCTCTTGGCGCGTCGCATATCCAATCTCATTTGTACAAATGAGAGATGTGATGGCACAGAACCGAGGATTTCTTCTAGACGAGATAGAAGATAGCAAAACTTTAGCTGCCATTTGGCATAGTAGAAATGCTACTCAAGTAGTGTGGATTGAAGACGGGTTTCCAGATTCGGCTTTAGCTTGGGCCAAGCGAGATAGTCGGGTGACGCTTATTAGCACGCTGCATAACTCCGAACCAACCCAAGTCGGAATTAACGCTGGCAACATCGACAAAATTTTGGCAGCGCTAAACCTAAAACTTGACTAAATTTACCGTTTGCGAGCATAGAACTGAATTTGCTAGCTTAGAAACATTTGACATCCTCCCGGCGCTAAGAAAGGAGTACCAAATATAGCGCGGGATTCCAAAGATTACTCTTTGGGCTTCCTCTTTCTACGAGTCGGCTTACTTAATTGAGTTTCCCCAACTAAGCAGAGACCATTCTCTCCAGAGGCGTTAATTTCCGTCTGCCCGACGGTATTTTTCAACATTTTGCTTAAGATTGACAACGCAATATTTAGAATATTAATTGCTGCGTTCCAATCTCTATCTTGAATATGCCCACAATCGGGGCATTGATGCGTTCTGTTGCTTAAGGTTTTCTTGACTACCGCACCGCAATTAGAACAATTCTGCGATGTATATTGAGGAGGGACAGCCACAACTGGCACTCCGAATACTTGACCGAAATATGACAACCACTGTCTGAACATCGACCAAGAAGCATCACGAATTGATTTAGCTAAATGGTGGTTTCTCACCAGATTTTGCACCTGTAAGTCTTCAATGGCTACCAAGTCACTAGACTGGATTACGCACCTTGCTAATTTCACAACAAAGTCTTTACGCTGCCTTTCAACTTTTAGGTGTTTCCTACCTACCCGATGACTAGCTTTACTTCTATTTTTCGACCCTTTCTTTTTTCGTGAAAGTTGACGAGAAGCTCTCTTGATAGATTTTTCACCTTTCCTTAAAAAGCGAGGGTTTTCTACTTGATTACCCTCTGAATCGGTGTAGAAATGGTTTAAACCAACATCTAGCCCTAACATTCTACCTGTTAATTCATGAGTTTCTTTCCTTTCATGATTAATGCAAAACTGGACATAATATCGGCTCTTCCGTACTTAGTGTGCTAAGTTAACTTAAATTTATCGTCAAAGCGTTGCTAGGTAAGGCTTTGAGATTATTTATACCCTTAGCTTCCCAGATGGCAACTTGCTAATTTAGGGGCGATCGCCATACACCTTAGCCAGCTAAGGTGTATGGCACCAGAAAACTAATAATTTGGCACACTAAGTACGGAAGAGCCGATTATCCATCCAGTATCGCAACGCTTTATTGCGAACAAAAAGCCCAGTCCGCAACATCTCATTAATGATGCGGTACTGGGTTTCTGTTCCTTTTAGCTTGGCTTCGTAAACTAACATTTTATAGAAAATGCAGATTATAATACAGTAGCATGATTTGTCCTCATTGGGTACATCGAGTACCCAATGAAGACCCGCCTTTCATCCCAACACCAAGCAGAAGCTGCTATGGTGTGGGTCTGACCGGCGGGGTAGATAAAAATGGCTATCCCAGAGGCAGAAAAATGAGCAGAGAAGACGCAAAATCGATCGCCCGCGAATTGAAAAACCAGGTGATTATTTTAGGTGGAATCGTCGCCCTCATGTGGCTTCTGGAAATCGTCGATCGATTCTTCCTCCGAGGGGCGCTGGATATTTATGGTATAATTCCGCACAGCACTATCGGGCTTCGCGGCATTTTGTTTGCACCGTTTTTGCACGGAAATTTCTTTCACTTAGCTGCTAATACTGTACCTTTTGTCACCCTGGGCTGGTTGATAATGCTGCGAGAAACCAGCGATTTTTTCATTGTCTCGGCTATAACAATGTTAGTCAGCGGACTTGGTGTCTGGCTGACGGCCCCATCCAACTCTCTCCATATTGGCGCAAGTGGAGTGGTATTTGGCTATCTTGGCTTTTTGCTACTGCGGGGATACTTTGAACGCAGCATTATATCTATTGCCTTGTCCTTAATTGTGGGCTTCTTCTACGGAAGCTTGATTTGGGGCGTCCTGCCGTCCCAGATAGGGATATCGTGGCAGGGACACTTATTTGGATTTATCGGCGGTGCGATCGCTGCACGCCTATTACCGCAGCGAAAGCCTGTTTCTTGACATCCTCACTCATTTGAAAGGCGCGGTAATTGCGGCGTTCCAATCTCGATATTGAATATGCCCACAATCGGGGCATTGATGCTTCTGTACCCTTCTTCCCCTAGCCCCTAGCCCCTAGCCTCTAGCCCCTAGCTATAGTTGGGGTTTCAGAATTTGCGCTTGATAGATGGTAGCAATAGCCTGAACTATTCCCATAGTTACAAATAGTACTTTAAATGAACAATAATTAACAATTAAGCCGCCAATAACTATCCCAATTCCAGTAATTATTTGGTCTCGCCCAACAGCAATACCCCAAAAATATCCGACTTTTGTTTTATCTTCATAAGAATTGGTATATAAGGCGTCCCATGTAGGAGTTGCTAAGGCAGTGGCAAATCCTAATCCAGCTTGTACGAAAAATAATTGTAATGGCGATGAAACTAATAAATAGCTGAATGTAAATATTGTATTTATTCCATAACCAGCTACCATTAGTTTTTCCTTACTAATTTTGCGATCGGAAATATTTCCTACACATATAGTAAATATTCCTGTAGCAATCATGTAAGTTGCCCAAATCCAAGAAATATCTAATATGTTACCTCCTATTTTTTCAGTAAAAACTCCAAAAATAGGCCCCAACATTCCTTCTCCTAAAGACCAAAGATTGCTTCCATAAAGAAGAATTTTCAAGCTCTTATTCAAAGTAATAGGTTGCCTAAAAGAGCGCCAACACTTTTTTATTAGGAATTTCAAATTTTTCTACCTCTTTTTGTTCATGACTAATAACATCATGATTCAGTTGTTTGGTAGAGGCAATAGAAATTTTGCTAGCTACGCTTTGACCTGTCTTCGATAACGGGGACGGCAGGGGTTACCCCAGCAAACCTGTCCAGCAGGCAAATTCCGCAAGACGCTACTGCGGGCACCCACTACCGCATTAGCTCCTATTTTTACACCCGGCCCAACGAAGCAATCAGTCGCCACCCAAGCACCGTTACCAATCTCAATACTCTCAGTTATCAGGCCAAAAACTGGGTCTTTAATGTCGTGATTGCCGGTACAAAGGTAGGTTTTTTGCGAGATTACGCAGTGCTTACCAATGCGAATGCGATCGAGACTGTAAAAAACGACATCATCCCCAATCCAGCTGTAGTCTCCAATTTCGACTTTCCAGGGATAGGTAAAACGTGCTGTAGGTCTGATAACGACACCTTTACCAATCGTAGCGCCAAACAGCCGCAGCAGGGATTGTCGTGGGGCGTGCAGATTGTGAGGAGTGAGGGGAAATGCGATCGCCTGCACCAACCACCAAAGCAACACATACCAACCGGGACGACCGCGATCGAACCCAGATTGGTCGTACTTGCGTAAATCTACCCAAGGTTCTGCATCAAGCACCGGCAATTCATGGCTAAAGGTTACATCCGCACCTTTAGCCGCATTTGATACAGAAGTATCCAGGTTGGGACTAGAGTCTGGAGTAGCAGGGGTCATGGTTCCATCTTCCCGGTGTCGCAAATTTAAATAATATCAACTAAGTGGAAGTGCGAACTTCTGTCTACTTACTGTTCGGCACATGAGGCACTGCTTGAGGAGGAGTAATCGGTTTGGGTGAAGTGTTCAACTGACCGCCAAAACGCTGTAACTCATAAAGTTTTATCCCAATTTGATACTCGTACTGGCTCATTAGCCGCGCATAAATGTACCCTGGTCTACCATCCAAAAAGCCGAATTGAAAAATGTAGGTAATAATAAACCTGAGTGCCGGTTTGAACGGTAACCAGACCCAAACTTTTCTGAGAAAGCGCTTGCGCTGCACGGGATTGCGGATGATTCTGAGCAAACGCTTTGCACGATCGCTCTCATCGTTAATCGTTTCCAGGTCATCCTTGCCGCTCAGGAAATTAAGATAGAGGCGGGCTTCCCAGTTGGAATAGCGGTTGTGTCGGTCTAGCCATTGGTAGATATCCCGAAAGTCTATGTGCAGCATATCGTTTTTAAGATAACCGACCTGACCTTTAAGGATGACGTGCTCGTGGACTTCGTTGTCACCTGTGTTGGGAACATCTTCCGTCTTCAGATTTTCATAGCGGCCTTTTTCGTGCCTCAACAGACGCAAATTCCAGTCGGGATATCTGCCGCCGTAACGAATCCATTGGCCTAGAAAGAACACTCGGCGGTTGACATAATAGCCGTTATAGTCGGGATTTTGAATAGCTGCGGCAATCTCCTCCCAAAGTTCGGGCGTAATGCGTTCGTCGCAATCAACAATTAGCACCCACTCATTATGGAAAGGTAGGTTGTCCAGACCCCAGTTTTTCTTTTTAGGCCAACTACCGTTGAAGTAGAACTGGACTACTTTCGCTCCATAACTTTCAGCTATTTCGACAGACCGATCGCCACTTTGGGAATCGACCACAAAAACTTCATCTGCCAGTGCCACGCTTTCCAGACAGGCAGGCAAATTGGCCTCTTCGTTTTTGGCAGGAATCAAGACAGAAACTGGTATTTTAGATGGCTTAGCAGTCATAATATAAAGTTCTAACGGTAGCTCTGGGTTTAGAACTGAGTCGCTTTCGTCGCGCTCATCGCAAAGTTAGTGAGTCTAAAACATAAACTCTTTATCTATCCGAAAAAGCGAGTAATCCAAAACGAGGCAGTCAGTCCATCCTTCCGGTGAAACCCTACAGCATTTAAGATCGATCGCACTTACTTGGCCTCTTTAGGTGCCGACACCATTGTTTGGATAGCAGCACTTAAATAACCAATCTGACCGTATGTATACACCAAATTGTCAAAGCGTTGCGCGGGATCGCCCAAATGCTTTAAAGATTTGTACAAACCTCGAATCAACCGTTCGCTTCCCCGTCCCAGTTGACCCAAACCAGCACGACCGGATATTTTTTCCCGGTAACACTCGCTGATCCCTTGCCACCAGCTTCGGCTAAAAAACCAGCTTTGGTTGAGCCGTTCGGGAGAAACGTTGTGAGCCACCAAAGCGTCTGGGAGATAGGCCACCTGCCAACCTAACTTTAGCGCCTGTTCTGTCATCAGTAGTTCTTCATTGGATAACAAATTTTTACCAACTCGACCCAGGTTAACATTGAATCCACCAATTTGCGCCAAAAAGGTGCTACGGATGGAATAGTTCAAGCCTCTGGGAGTAAGACCGGGGTTTTTGATATATACAAGTTTATCCCCCAAGTCATAGGCTCCCAAATTTCCGGCCAAATCTTCCGAAAGCCAAGGCGGCGCTGAATAACCTGACGGCCAAATCAGGGTGACTTTTCCGCCCGCAATTGCCAGTTTTTCATCATTTTGATAGGCTGCGTACAGCACGCTCAGCCAGCCGGGGCTAGCCACTGCATCATCATCAAGATAAGCGAGAATTTTGCCTGTGGCTACTCTAGCACCTGTGTTGCGTGCCACAGATAAACCCGTGACGGGTTCGTAGACATATTTCACCGCCGATCGCAACTCCGTGACTTCACGGGTGCGATCGCTCGACGCATTATCCACCACTACTATTTCAAAATCAGCAAAATCCTGTGCCAGCAAGCTATCAATCGCAGCGCCTAAATAGCTATCTCGATTATGGGTACAGATAATGGCAGAAACTAAAGTCATAAACTGAGCCACCAAATGTGACTGATAGTTCCCAATCTTACATTGCTTTCCTAATAATTATAGCTTTATGCAAAAAACCAGGTATAATTAGCCAATAAAGTCAATAAATCCTTGCAAAGATGGAAATTTACCGATAAATTCCCTTGCAGGGACAGCTTTACTCAGCACTTTGCTATATCACAGCGTTTGGATATGTCCCTGCAAAAAGACGAAAACCTCAGCCAGTTCAGTGAGATGAGTTTCCAGTTCCTGCTTGCGGACGAGCAGATGTTGCAGTTTTTGATAGCGTGCTAGAGCCAGACTAACACTGGGCAGTTCCTCTGGCGGACAGGGACGATACCACCGCTTGCCATCAGCATTCCAACCTACTAAGCGATACCCACTAGCGTTCTGAATGTGGAATTGGGAATCTTTCCCCCTTTGAGTATGGGGCACTGCTGCCACTTCTGTTGGTATTTGAGGAGACAGGGACTCCAACCAACCTTCGATAATCGGGCCGTCTAGATAAATATCTTGAATTTGTCGTAAGATTTGTCGCAATTCTGTCTGCCATTGGCCCACAACCGTTTCCATTTCTTTTAGCAGAGTCATCGCCAGGTATGGGTTGACGCCATTGCGGTGACTGGTAAACCGAGGCGATTCGATTTTGGGCAGTGCTGGCGTCTTTTTGGCTTGCTGTTGTTGCCCTGAAAAAGAATTTACCTTGAGATCCGACCTTGTGGGATAGTCTTGATGGCTAGTTGGGGACTGGGATTTCAACCCATTGGTCTGATTTCCCGACTTTGAGGACGGCTGCTCCTTTTTTGGGCCGCTTTGAGCCGCTACCTGCTGTAATGTCTCCTCAATCTTTTGTAATTCTAGTTTCATAATTGCCTGGGACTGGTTTTAGCTGAATCGCCTGAAGCCGCACACTGTAACTGTAAGTTTGCATTTATTCTATCCTTACGTTACAAGAGGACTTTCGCAATCCCTTCATGAGCAACGAGGTGAAGTTATTTGCTATTAGTGTATGGTGGGCAATGCACATCCACTCATGAGATCGATCGTGACCCAAGCGGCTCAAAAGCGAGTAATTTTGGTGACAGGTCCTGCACGGTCTGGTAAAAGTGAATGGGCTGAAACCTTGGCGATCGAGTCTGGCAAACCTGTCATATACGTGGCTACTGCCAACCTTGACCCAACTGACTCGGAGTGGCAGCATAGGATTGAACAACACCAGCACCGACGCCCTCCTGACTGGCGCACCGTAGAAGTGCCAGTGGATCTGGGGGCAACTATTCAACAGGCAACCGATCGCAGTTGTCTGTTGATAGATTCTCTGGGAACTTGGGTAGCTAACCTCCTGGAACAAGATGAAGCTGCCTGGGATAAGACTTTACAAGAGTTGCTGGAATATATTGAGAATTGTGTTGGCGATCTAATTTTTGTAGCGGAAGAGACTGGCTGGGGCGTGGTTCCTGCTTACCCAGTCGGTCGGTTGTTCCGCGATCGCTTGGGTATGTTAGTCCGTCGAGTGGGTGCTAGAGCCGATCCTGTTTACTTAATCACCGGCGGTCACGTTTTAAACTTGAGCATTTTAGGCAACCGTTTAACACCTTAAACAGCGCGGTACTACTCCAAACCACTAAATTCTGCCTTTGGGTAGATGGCAGACAAACGCTAGCAGAAAATTGCCAGGGGAAAATTAGTACTTTTGTTGCTCTGACAATCATCCACTAGCAGGAAACCCATCTGGGAAAACAACGATTACAGTGAGAGTAAGTTCTTCTATGCAGCATGGGATCGACAATTCCCTGGTTTCTGCCGAGGTTTCAATTAACGTTATGGCATCAGAAAATGAAGTCAAACAATATCTTGCCTATTGGTTTCAGTTGGGAAAGAAAGTTTTAATTAGGAATGGTCAGGAAACGCTACTGCCAAACAAGGTGATCCAGGGCGCGAGCTACAGCGATGAATTTGAGCAATGTTGGCAGCAAATCCTCTCACCCGACTCAGGCGAGTGTTATTTAGAAGGGACAGACGAAACCATTGCGGAACTGCTCGCACCTGCGTGGGACATGATTGACTGCGCTCGTTGTTCGATGCCAATACCCCTGCGTAAAGTGGGGCTGCCTCCGGAGGTTTGTCCTTGTTTTGATTTGTCCGGTTGGCCTAACACCGAGGCCCCCTCACCGCGATCGCCTATTGACACCCAGGCTCATCTCACTCAAATTCGCGATCGGCTCTTGAAAAACAAGTAAAAGGAACTGACTGTTTCGGAGTTGTTATACTTTCGTTCATTTGAGAACATTTTTATTTCTCCCTCTGCTCCTCTGCTCCTCTGCCCCCCTGCCCCCCTGCCCCTCTGCTCCTCTGCTCCTCTGCCCCTCTGCTCCTCTGCCCCTCTGCCCCTAGTCCCTTCTTCGGGCTACTTCATAAGTCAAGAAGTCATAAGCCATTTCCGTACTTGGGAAAATCGATCGCGCTTCCGCAAGCAGGTCGTTTAACTGAATGTCATTTCCAGGGGCGTAGCGGGGGCTGAAATGAGTCATAATGAGATGCCTTGCACCCGCTCCCAAAGCCGTCTGCGCCGCCATAGTCGAGGTTGAGTGCAAGCGATCGAAAGCAAGCTGTGCATCTTGGTGAGCAAAAGTAGCTTCGTGAATTAACACATCCGCATCTTGTGCTAATTCCACAGCGCCATCGCAATAAACCGTGTCAGTACAATAAGCAATTTTCCGCCCTATTTCCGTTGGTTCGCATAAATCAGCCCCATTAATTTGACGCCCATCTGGAAGCGTAACTTGGTCGCCGCGTTTGAGTTTGCCGTAGATAGGGCCAGAGGGAATGCCCAACTGGGCTGCTTTTTCTACATTAAAACGCCCAGGCCGGTCTTTTTCCACCACCCGATAGCCGAAAGCGGTGACGCGATGCTTTAGAGGCCCGCAACTGACGGTGAATTCCTCATCCTCGTAGATTAATCCAGGCTGAACGGTATGCACCTTGAGCGGATAGGAAAGATGAGTATAAGAATAACGTTCGCAGGCTCGCAGGTATTCATTTAGACCTGGAGGCCCGTAAATATCAATTCTAGTGGGATTGCCAGCCAAACCAGCGGTTGCCAAAAGACCCATCAAGCCAAATATGTGATCGCCGTGCAGGTGAGTAATAAAAATGCGAGTCAGCTGGCTGATTTTGAGGTCACTTCGCAGTAATTGGTGCTGAGTGCCTTCGCCGCAGTCAAACAGCCAAAATTCAGCCCGCTGAGGCAGGCGCAAGGCAACGCTAGAAACATTGCGCGATCGCGTTGGTACACCAGAGCTTGTGCCCAAAAAAGTAATCTGCACGGGCTTTTAGTCAACCTTATCCAAATTTTAGGAACTTCTCTATTGCCATATTAGCTGGTCAAAAACTTTTTCTTTACCATTGAGCAGAATTGCGATATGCTATTTGACTGTTCGGTCGCTGCCAGCTATATCTATCTTTAGATAGAAAGTTTAAACCGGGCAAAGCAGCAAAACCGCAAACATGGTAAACATAACCAGAATCGTACAATAAAAGTTTAAGTGGGAATTGACGACCTAACTTAAACAATTTCGTCCAAATTCAATCGTGTAAAATGCTCGTAACCTCAATAATCAGCCGTGTGAGGAGGTTTTGAACAAGATGGTAACTACTCGTTTCCTCTTCTCCGTTTTATCTACAAAATTAAGCCAGTCCATGCCCCAAAAAGGGCCAAAGCTCTGGCTGGCAATGCTGTTCTGGATTTTACTGGGTGCTACTGCACAGGCGCTGGAATTGCGAGTCGCCATTGAAGAAAGTGTGAGTCAGGTCAAAGTTGGCAGTACCACCAAAGCAGTTGTCCGCGATGCTGCCGGTAAGCGCCTGGGAGAAATTGCGCCGATGAATGCGTTCTACGCTCAAGCGAATGGCGGTGGCGTCGTTTTAGATCGGTGGCGTTCAACCTCGCTTTGGGTTGAGCCTGATAATAATGGCTATGTTTGGATTGGCGAACGCTGGTATCGAGGACGCACGCGAGTTGTTCTCACAGACAAAGGCTTGACTGCCATCAACTACGTCGATCTCGAAAAGTATCTCTACAGCGTTTTGGGCGGAGAAGTATACGCTAACTGGCCTCAAGAAGCCCTCAAGGCTCAAGCAGTAGCCGCCCGCACCTACGCGCTTTACCAGCGTCAAACTAGGGGCAACAGCACTTACGATTTGGGCGATACGATCGCATGGCAGGTTTATAAAGGCATTGAAAGTGAAGCCCCACCCATGTACTCGGCAGTGGATACTACAGCCGGTCAAGTGGTGACCTACAACGGCAAAATTATTCTCGCCGCGTTCCACTCCTCCTCTGGCGGACACACCGAAAACGTTGAAAATGTCTGGTCAGATAACCTACCCTACCTGCGGGGCGTTCCAGACTTCGATGGGAATACCCCTGAAGCCCAATGGGTAAAAAATTTCACCCGCGAGGAACTCAGCAGCCGCATTAGCGGTGTGGGCAATGTGCTGTCTATGACACCGGAGCGCACATCCCCATTTGGACGCATCATCACGATGAAAGTGATCGGCGATCGCAGTTCGCGGGTAATCAGCGGCCCAGCCCTGCGTCTGGCACTGGGACTAAGAAGCACATGGTTCACCGTCACCGCTGACACTGCTGGCAAATCTGTTCCCAGCACGTTCAGGATTGAAGGGCGCGGTTACGGTCACGGTCTCGGTTTGAGTCAGTGGGGAGCTTACAGTATGGCTCGCCAGGGAGCAAACTACCAGCAAATTGTGCGCCACTATTACCAAAACACGACTCTTGCCAAAATTAAAGTGGTGAACGAATCCCGGTAACCGACAATCAGTATAGCGGTAGCTTTAACGTGAACTATACCCAAGTTACGGGTATGGTTTTTTCGGTTTTTTTGGTTTTTTAAGAGTCGGAGTCTTTCAGACGCCTCTGCCATTCGGCATCGATTTGCTCTTGATGTTCGAGCTCCTGCTCCAGCAAATCGGTTTCTGTAGTGTAAACCAAATCTTTGCGATCGATCACTTTTTCTGCCGCAAATTGGCGAGCGTAAGCAATTTTTTTCTGTAGTTCTGGACTGGGTTGCTTTAGTTGCATAGTTCTTGCTTGCCGCTGTTGATTGCGAAAGTCGATCTTGCTGTTGCGCCACTGAATCCAAAAGTAGCGAATTAAAGGTACTGTGAGGAAAGCTATACCGTAGCCCAGCAAAAGCCAGTAAATTGACTGAACAAAGCCGACGAGTCCCCCTAATTGCGCCGCAACGGTTCCACCAGCCAACAAGTTACCCAGAACCAAGCCACCGATTAAATTGATAGCACCCAATCCAATTGAGAGGATATTTTGTCCGGAACTGGCGCTACTAAAACGCCAGGACAACTCTTGCAGATAAGCAGGTATTGGTTGTTGATGCTGCTGGGCAGCTGTTACCTGCAAATCGGGAAAGCGATACACCATTTGTCCATCGGGACTGACTTCGGGATATCCGTTAAATCTAGTCAGCACCGGCAGCATATAGTCTTCGTACTCTCGCGAGTATCCCCCGCCGATGTCGTCTAGATAGGGCGCGATTTGTTCTGCGACTACAGATCCCCGGTTGTTGCGAATGGCAGTACCGATTTCTTGCCAGCGGCGTTCTTCTAGATTGGCATTGGGATTGCCATCGCCAAACAGGAATGAGAAGATGGCTTCCAGAAAATTCAGCTGGGGTTTTTCCCGCCGTCGATGTTGGTATTGGGGAGTGTCGTAGTCGGGATAGAAAACCCAGAACCAATCGGGAGCAAACCAGTAGTAGGGTAAGAAGAGTGTGCCGCCGCCGTTGTCGCTGCTGGGGGAGTCGTCGCTGTCGCGACTGGAATTGAGGGAGATGAGGATAATTGCGATCGCTACAAAGATTAAAACGATCGAAGCCAGCAAGACTATCCCAAAGCTAATCCGGATCAGGTAAAACAAAACCTTCCAGATCTTTTCCCACCATTCTTGTAGCCGCAACCGCAAAAACTTGTTTCGCAAAATCGCCCGAAAATTCTGGGGAAACTGGTAAGCAATTTCCCCAGATTCTGCCACCTGCAAATGTCCGCCAGCGTCGGATGCTAGCGCTAGTAATCCTTGCTGAGCTACATTTAGGTCTAGTCCTGCTTTTGCCGCCACATCCCCTAAGGTAACGCGGTAGCCCAGCTGTTCGACAGCTTGCATAATGTTGGGATTTGCAGCCATAGCTTCCCTCGGACGGAATTTGTCTCTCTACCTTCAGTATAGATTTATTCAAATTTCCCGCTGGCAAAGCCGGGAGTTTTGCCGCATTCGCTTGGAAGTGACGAGAATCGATAACATTTTATACGGATAAATTATGAATTGGATTTCCCAGGGCGGACAGCAAATTTACACAAGCTTATCCAGGCTATTTACGACTGAGCTTTTTAAGATCGGGGAAAAATCTCTCTCTCTGAGTTCGATTATATCGCTGATTTTGTTAGGTTTGGCAGTTTTCTTCGTTTCCCGATCTCTCAGCGAGTGGATTAAGAAAAGGCTGCTGGTGCGCTTGAAACTGGATCGGGGAAGTCGAGAAGCGATCGCTACTGTCATCGGTTATTTCTTCGCCGCCTTGGGTTGTTTGATCGTGCTGCAAACCGCAGGCATTGACCTCAGTTCTTTGACTGTATTAGCTGGAGTTTTGGGAATTGGATTTGGCTTTGGGCTGCAAAATTTAGCCAGTAACTTTATCAGCGGACTGACGCTACTGGTGGAACAACCGATTAAAGTCGGAGATTTTGTCGAGGTTGATGGCTTATTAGGAACTGTAGAAAATATTTCTATCCGTTCTACGATTGTCCGTACTATCGACGGCGTGTTTGTGATCGTTCCTAATATCCGTTTTGTCGAAAATAATATTATTAACTGGAGTTATCGAGATCCGAAATGCTGTATCCATATCCCCGTCGGGGTTGCCTATGGCAGTGACACTGTATCGGTCACAGAGGCACTTTTGGCTGCCGCTCGTATGGAGTCTGGAGTCTTATCTTATCCTTCTCCTAAAGTATGGTTTAAAAGTTTTGGGGATAGTTGTTTAAATTTTGAATTGTTGGTTTGGATAGACGAACCTCCAAATAGCGATCCAATTAAAAGTGCCTTAAACTTTCATATTGAGCATGAATTACGCCACCGCCACATCAAAACCCCTTTCCCGCAGCGTGAACTGTCGATTAAAAATATAGAACAGTTAAATACGCTGGTTAATAAAAGTAGCGATACTGAAGTTACCGATGGCAAAGAACCTTCCCAAAAAACCGTACCATCTGAACCAATTCATCCAGTTTCCAAGTCACCCAGTAACTTGACTCTCCGCGATTTGTTGCGGCGGGTGACTTACTTTGAGTCTTGCAAGGACTTAGAACTGCGGCAATTGATTGAATACGGGTATCGACAGTTGTTTCCAGCAGGGCAGGTTGTGTGTCTAGAAAATGAACCAGGAGATTCATTTTACATTATTTTGACAGGTTCTGTAGAAGTTTTTTCTGAGCGGGCACAGAAGTATATCGCAACGCTTCACGATGGGGAGTTTTTTGGCGAGATGTCTTTGCTGTTGGGAATTCCCCGCTCAGCAACGGTTCGCACTTTGTCAGATACGATACTTTTTGTTGTCGATCGCAATGATTTACAGAAATTATTGCAAGAGCATCGGGATTTAGCAGATCAAATAGCCCAAACCTTATCTCAACGTCAGCAGGCTCTGCGAGACTTGGGCTTATTGACGGAAGATGGTTTGGAGGAGAACCCTTTTATCTGGATACGCAAACGCATTCAAAGCCTCTTTGGTATTTGATCGGGCCAGGGGGAAGAATGGGGCTAGGGATTAGGGGCTAGGGGCTAGGGGAGAAGATTTCTTTCTTGAAATTAAATCTAAAATCTAAAATCTAAAATTCCCCTCTAGCCCCCACTGGTTTTTTAAGAATGTTTCGATACAATAGAAAATAGGTAGGTATGACCCCCACCGAGAAACTATACACCTGTAGAGGTGAAATGATGGCTATTGCTCAAGCTATCGATTGTCAAAATCTCGGATGGGAATGCTCACCTAGTGGGATCGAAGCAAACTTAGGCATCATACAAGAAAATGCACAAAAATGATTGCAATGTAGGTGGCAAAGCCTAGTTATGAACCCATTAGACCTGAGAAAAAGCTTATAACCAAATACAATGCAACGATCGCAAGGATGGAAGCTGTGCAAAAACTTCAGTATGTCCACCTGAAAGCGAGGGGGTCTTCAGAGTGATTGCTATTTCAAGGCGTCCGGTTGGGCGCTGCTGGGCTACGATTAGCTTTGCCTCGACTCTCTACCTTTGTCCGATTCTGGATCTGCTTGTGGCTGAAATCCCTGACCAATGGCAAGCAGAAGTACGACTGGGATTACAGGAAGCTTTGGTGAATGCTGCCAAGCATGGGAATAAGCTAGATCCTAGTAAAACAGTTGTAGTGCGATTTGCAATGCTTGCAGATCACTATTGGTGGGTGATTTCAGACCAAGGAGCGGGATTTAGCTCTTGTTGTCTTTCTCAAGTCGATCCCGATGGGCATTTGCCTCCCGAAGAGTCTGAATGCGGCAGAGGTTTGTATATTCTATACAAAGTTTTTGAGCAAGTGGTTTGGAACCCTGACGGAACAGAGTTGAGTCTATGCAAGCAGATTAAGAGCCGGTACAGACTACCCCTGTTTCGCTAGGGGAAGATCCTTCCCTGCTCAAGAGATCTCCTTTTGACTGTGCGTAGGACAGGGAGGCGCTGAAATTGAGCGATCGATCCAGCCTGATGCTTGGTTTAATCTTAGCAGGGCTTCTTCTGGCTTATCGTTAAGCAGAAAGACGATCGCACCGGCTGCTTGCTCGCTAGCACGCGCTTTGCGGTTAGATTTAAGGCGGTGCCAGTCGTTCGGGGTGATGGTGAGCCGCTCCATGAGCGCTTGAGCTAGTTCCAGGGTACTAAGCTCTTTTAGGATATCGGTTTTCAGAAGCTGGGTCGGTTCGGGCATACTGAAGTCACACTCGCATTTACTCTTACTCTACTTTATGAAGCCCGATCGAGAATCTGACCAGCGATCCCCAGACCAATCGGAAGAGTTTGAACGAGAATTTGTGCAAGGGTTGGAGGAAGTAGACCGATCGCTCCAAGCCCTCAAGGAACGCTATGCTCAAGTACAACAGGATAAACAGCGACAGGTTGAATTAAAACATCGCTATGAGGAAGTGCGACAACAACGGCGTACCAACCGATCCCCGGAACTAAGCCGAGAGTTGCAGGAAATTAAACAGCAGTTGGAAGTGTTGGAAGTTAACTTAGAAAGCAGTCTTTTCTCTTGGAGTAGCCTGAAGGAGCCTTTTTGGATGGCTGTCCGCTTTGGGGGGATGGGGATCGCGATCGGCTGGCTGCTAAAATCTTGTAGTGGCTAAAGTGAAGCATATTTCTTGCCATCTGTCTGCCTAGTTTTGGTTAATCCAAAATCCAAAATCCAAAATCCAAAATCGATATGACTCGACGTATTGCCGATTTACTCAAAAATGGCCAACCTGATGAATCTGTGAAAGTTCAAGGTTGGGTTCGCACGAAACGGGAATTGAAAGAGTTTACCTTTGTGGAGGTAAATGATGGTTCTTCTCTGGCGAACTTGCAAGTGGTGCTGAATCAGGATTTGCCAGATTATGCTACAATGCTCAAGCAGTTGAACACGGGCGCATCTCTGGAAGTTGAGGGAGTGCTGGTGTCGTCTCCAGCGAAGGGACAGCGAATCGAGTTGAAGGCGTCGGCGGTAAAGGTTTATGGTGAAGCCGATCCCGAAACTTATCCGCTACAAAAGAAAAGGCACTCGTTTGAGTTTTTGCGGGAAATTGGACATTTGCGATCGCGCACTAATTCTTTTGGTGCGGTTTTCCGCGTCCGCAATGCCTGTGCAACGGCAATTCATCAGTTTTTTCAAGAACGCGGTTTTATCTGGGTTCATGCCCCCATTATCACCGCTAGCGATTGCGAAGGCGCGGGAGAAATGTTCGCTGTTACGAGTTTGGATTTGAAGGATGTTCCCCGCACGGAAAAGCAAGAAGTTGATTATAGCAAAGACTTTTTTGGACGCCCCGCTTATTTAACTGTCAGCGGACAATTGGAAGCTGAAGTGATGGCGATGGCTTTTAGTAATGTTTATACATTTGGGCCGACTTTCCGGGCTGAAAATTCTAATACTTCCCGTCATTTGGCAGAGTTTTGGATGGTGGAACCTGAGATTGCTTTCTGCGACTTGGAAGGAGATATGGATTTGGCTGAGGAGTTTCTGAAATATATCTTTAAATATGTCTTGGATAACTGCCCGGAAGATATGGAGTTTTTCAATCAGCGGATTGATAATTCCGTTTTAGCTACGGCTGAAAATATTATCAATAATGAGTTTGAGCGGTTGACATATACGGATGCGATCGCGCTTTTGGAAAAAGCTGATAAAAAGTTTGAATATCCAGTCAGTTGGGGATTAGATTTACAATCAGAACACGAACGTTACCTAGCTGAAGAACTGTTCAAAAAGCCTGTGATTGTCACCGATTATCCCGCCAAAATTAAAGCTTTTTATATGCGTCTCAACGATGACGAAAAAACAGTGCGGGCGATGGATATTTTGGCTCCCAAAATCGGCGAAATTATTGGTGGTTCGCAACGGGAAGAACGTCTGGAAATGCTACAGCGGCGAATTGAAAGTATGGGCATAAATGCCACAGATTTATGGTGGTATTTGGATTTACGCCGCTATGGTACAGTTCCTCACGCCGGGTTTGGTTTGGGATTTGAAAGATTGGTACAATTTATGACGGGAATGGGGAATATTCGGGATGTGATTCCTTTCCCGCGTGCGCCGTTGAGTGTGGAATTTTAAGCGAAAAATGCCTGATAAAAATTGGTTCGATACTGCTCGTTTTGGGATGTTCGTGCATTGGGGACATAGCAGCCAACGCGGTTGTGAGTTATCCTGGCCTTTAGTCGGAGGTGCGTTCAGTCTTCCCTATTCCCAAAATATCCCGGTAGAGGAATATCACAGTACCGCATCAACTTTTAATCCCCAGAATTATAACCCGCAGGAGTGGGCGAAGTTTGCGAAATGCTTGGGTATGCAATATGCGATTTTGACGGCGAAACATCATGATGGTTTTGCCATGTTTCATACCCAGGTATCTGACTTTTCAATTCAGCGATCGCCCTACGGTAAAGATATTGTAGGGGAATTTGTGGACGCCATGCGATCGGCTGGTTTGCGAGTTGGTTTATACTTCTCTTTAATAGATTGGCATCACCCCGATTATCCTGCTTTCACCGAAGCTGATAAACCATACATTTTTGGGCAATATCGTCAACCCAATCCCGCACAATGGCAACGGTTTATTGATTTTATGTTTAACCAAGTGCGGGAATTATTGACAAATTATGGTAAAATAGATATAATTTGGTTTGATGGTAGTTGGGAACGCACGCCGGAACAATGGCAAGCCAAAGAATTAGGTGAAATGGTGCGATCGTTACAGCCAGAAATTTTAATTAACGATCGCTTACCGGGCTGCGGTGACTTCGATACGCCAGAACAATTTATTCCTCCCCAACCGCCGCTTTGTGCTTGGGAAACCTGCATGACAATTAATGAAAGTTGGGGTTATAACTCAAACGATAAAAGTTTTAAATCACCTCGGCGCATAATTCATACTTTGTGTGAAGTAGCTGGCAAAGGTGGCAATTTGCTGTTGAATGTTAGCCCAATGGGTGATGGCAAAATTCAACTAGAATTGCTGGGAAGATTGGCAGAGGTAGAAAACTGGATTGGTGACAATGAAGAGAGTATTATCGGTACAGAACCTGGATTAGAACCTTGGCAATTTTATGGCCCTTCCACCCGCCGAGGAAATAGAATTTACCTACATTTATTGATGAAACCTTATGATAGCATTGACCTGCGGGGAGTGCCTATTAAAAGAGTAAAATCCGTGCAGGTTTTGGGTAGTGGGATGGAACTTTCTTATACTACTCGTTGCGCGATTATGGATTCGCTGTTAAATGGCGATCCGATTGGTGAGTTAATAATTAAAGTGCCAGAAATAGCGATCGATCCTTACGCTACGGTAATTGCGATTGATTTCGGGGTAGGAAATGAAAGTGCGAGCGCACTTTCATAAAATAAGCTTTTTGCCATTTGCTCACCACAATTTTTAGCTATACTTAGCTTATTGGAAACCAGCCGGGGAGGTCGGTATCAATTATGACTCAGGAATTAATTGATTTAAGAGCGAGTATCCTGGAAGGACGCTATGAAGACGCTTTGGCAATTGTAGACGAACTAGATTGGATGAGTAAAAAAGGGACGCTACGGTATATTAAATCGTTTCTTCTCAGGATGCTGATTCATTTGATTAAAAACCAACTGGAACAGCGGTTAACTAATTCTTGGGCGGCTTCTATTCGCGGTTCGATTATCGAAATTAAAGACTTGAATCTGCAAGATAATAAAACTTCCTATTACGTCAAACAAAATGAATGGGATACAATGCTGGAAAATACGCTAGAACAGGCAATTCGCGATGCGAGTGTAGAAGTGTTCAATGGTAATTACACTTCATTTCAACTATCTGAGATGGTAGATAGAAATCGGGTAATTATCACGGCTAAAAGTCTGTTATATTTGACATATTATCACTCGATTAAGGAGTTAGCCGCAGTGGTAGATGATTATTTAACTCAGTTACCTGGGGGTGAGGATTGGCAATTTGGCAGACAAAGATAGGAAAGTTATTAATTTTATAATTGCTGAAATTGCGTTAACAACCAAGCGCCTACTTGTGTTTGATCCTCATCGCGACTGCGCCGTAAAGCTTCCTCTAACAAAGAAATTTGCAATCCCGGTAAAATCTCTGACTCAGTAATCCGCCTACTGCCATTATTGGCGATAATAGCAAAAGCAATAATTAGTGCTTTTTGTACGTCTACTACCCAATATTCCCTAACTTCTAACTCTTCGTAAAGTAATCGTTTCTCCCCTAGATCGTCAGCTAAACTTGTATCGGCGACTTCGATCGCTAAATCGGGCGGTGCAACATTATCAAGATTGGCTATAGCGCTTCCTGTTGGCGCAAATTGCGATCGCTCTCCAATATAGTAAGATATATCTGGTTGAGCTTCTCTTACACCAGTTTTCTGGTAGCTACCGTTGGTTAAACCTTTGACAGGAATACCTTTGATTGTACATAATAGGTTGACAGCAAAGATGATAATTGTATTATCGCTGGCGTGATTTGGCCCAATTCCCATTGTTTCAATCCTCATTTCTCCGTTGCGGTAGTAGCACTTGGCTTTTTTGTAAGCTGGATCTTCACAAGTCTGGATAAATTCATCCCAACTCGCTACAACCCAGGTGTCAGTTGCTACTTTTGTCTGTAGTGTATTCATAAGATTACCTCTTTTATAACATTATAGGCGATCGCACTTTCTATTATGAAAAAGAAAAAAGAGCGATACGGCTAACGCCACGCTTCGCGATCGCGCTTTGTGCCAGTTTTCATCAATATGGCTTAACATATATTTTATAGACGTTCGATCGGAGAACACTTACTTATGACAAATACTACAGTAAAAGATAAAGTTCTCAAGGCGGTAGAGGAAATGTCGCAAGACGTTACTTTTGAGGAAGTGATGGAACGCCTGTACTTTTTATACAAAGTTGAACAAGGTTTAAAGCAAGTCGAGACTGGTGATATTATTTCCCATCCAGAAGCTAAAAAGCGGATTAAGAAATGGCAATAATAAACTGGACAACTCACGGTTTAATTCTACACAAAGCCAATGGCTTCGCTTACAGCCCGCCAGCGAATCAATTCGCTGGCTAATAGCGTAAGTCCACTTCAGTGGACTGAATTCTACTCTTCCAGTCCATTTAAATGGACTTTCGCTATTAGCCTCAGACTTGAGTCTGAGGCGGGTGATGGCGACAGTCGATCGGCGATCGAGAGCTACTTTTCATAAAATGATTATCCCTTGTTTTATAATCTCCAATCAATAATATCGCTCTGCGAAAAATTGTCTTCAGGTGTCGTCCGCAGATATGTTAAGAGATTTTTTCAAAGCCTCTTTTACTAGCGTCTCAAGATCTGATGGCAATATTTCTAATCGCTTTTGAAATACCGATTCATTTACAGTTGCAATTTTATCAGCCCTAATCAAAGATTGTTTTTGAAGACCAGTTTGCGAAAATTCTTGATGTGTTTCTTCAACTAACACCCAAGTATCCCTTAACTCACCCACAGGTACTTTTGTGAAAATACCCAAAATGATGAATTTCTATCTATGAACTGCTAAAATAAGAGCAGGTCTGAGTTTTGTGGAAGTGAGATCGCTAAATGGAAACCGTACTAACCAAATTTCTGTAAGCTTAGGCTTCGTCATTGTAAATATCTTCCTCTGGATCGTTCCATTCCTCAAAACCTGTTTCTGCTAACTGCATCATCGTCAGATTTCCCACTTTTTCCTCCATATCTGCCATCAGTGCGACAATTTCTGCGACAGGTAGCTGGAAAATCATTTCTTTGATTTCTTCCTTAGTTAAATTCGATGACATAACGGTATTTTACCCTAAAGTTTCAGTTTCAAGTAAGTCACTCAAACAATTAACGATCACTTCTCGATCGGGAAAACGAGCTTTAATAATTAACTCACCACCCATAACTGAAATCATCTCTCGTAAATGATTAATATAGAGATCGGTTTGTTTTTCTAAAAACGCTTGCTGTAATTCATTTAAGGCTATTTCTTGCTTGAGTTTGGCTGTTTTTTGAGCAATTCTAGCTTTTCTTTCGGGTGAAATATTATCGATGAGTTGGTTAAATTTATGATGTCCTGTCATAATAAATCCTCTTCCTCATCGGGTAATGTTTCAATTTCATCGCCAATTAAATCGGGTAAATCTTCTGTATGTACGTGCAAGTGAGAAACAGCGCCAGTTAGTTCGGCTAGAATATCGCCTTTTTGGTCATCTGTTAAATTAGGTAACTTTAGCTGCGTTAGCAGAAATAGCACTGTTTCGCATTCTTCTGCTAATTCGTTTAACAAAACTGATAGAGTAGAATTTATCTTTGATTGTGTCTCGATTTTTGAAACCATCATCATGCCTCGCCAACCACGTCAGCTACAATCAGGATACTCCTACCATGTTACCACTCGCTGCAATAACCGCGAGTTTCGCCTCACTCGAATAGAATGTCGGGAAGTACTCCTTTTCGCCATTAAAAAAGCGCAGCAGAAGTATGGGTTTAAACTCTATGCTCTCTGTATTATGAGCAATCACGTCCATTATTTGCTAGAACCAGCAAAACCAGAAGATTTACCCAAAATCATGCACTGGTTGAATTGGTATACTGCGATGTGCTTTAATAGAATGTTGAATCGCACGGGGCATTTTTGGGAAAAGCGCTATCACTCTACGGGTTTTGCGAATACCGATAAGCGTCGCGCTCTGAATACTTTACGCTATATTCATGCTAATCCGAAAGCGGCGGGAATGCAGCAGGGATTTTTCTATGATTTCAGCAATTATGGCATTCACGATAGATTAGGTAATGATGGGATTACCCAATGGCATCCCGCTTTTTTGTCTCTGGGTAAGACGCTGGATGAATGCGCCGCTAAATATCGCGGTTTCTGTAAAAAATATCGCCCTCTGCCAAAATCAGACAAGAAAAATCATTGGGGTAGTCGTCTGCTGGCGGGAATGAAAATTAAAGCCAAGTCGAAAAAATCCTCCCCCGGACAGATGTGCTTTCCTTGGGGTGAGTGGGAAGCTACTGACCCGGAAATTGCTGCTGTCGCAGAAACGTTCATTCAGGCTAATTCCTATTTTCCTTCCTCCGTGCCAGGTATCGGAAAGCCAGAACCCTCATAGCTTCGTGGAAATTCCCTCTGTTGTAAATCTTAATAATTTTCGGAAAGCTTTATAGGCTACACTTTACAAGTCTCGACGCGAGAGAAGAGACTGCACGTGCGACCGCGCCACCACGAGCAGCCAACGGGAGATGCCCCAGTGGGGCACACAAGGGAGATGCCCCACTGGGGCATTTAGGGAGAAGGTGTATTCAGATGGGTACTTTTTCCATTCGTCTTTTTTAATCTCTAACCAGCCTACGCGATCGCAGAACTTCTTGAAAATTTCCAAACTCCACTCACCTGGTTTACCCCCCACACTTTCCCAGATGCGCTTCTGCACCGAAAAGCCAAAGCGCCCCTTACTGTATTTTACCCAAAGTTGGTCGATAGTACGCAAATCCGTACAAGGAAAATTATCGATACTTTCCCCGCACAGCCAACCTTCTTTTTCCCTTCCCGCCACCTTCAGCATCACCTTAAGTGTTTCCTCATCCGCCTCTTTCCAGCTTCCCCCCTTCAATAAATCTCGCAACTTCCGATAATCTATTCCTTTATCCGAACTTAAATCATCTGCCTCAATTTGACTCAATAACTTCAACCAACTTTGCACCGTCTGAGGACGTTTTTGGGGTAACAACTCCATTCCCCAAACAATAGCATTATGCAATTCATCGCTCAAACTCGGTACAATCTGCTTAATTGGTTTTAAAGGTGCATTAATCGCCCTAAATACAGCAGAAGTTGGCAGCGTACCTGTGACTAAATGATAAAGTGTTGCGGCTAAAGCATAAACATCAGTATAATCTTTTGGTTCTGCTAATGTAGGATCGAATTGCTCAGGCGCTCCATAACAGATAGTACCACTGATTGTATGAGTTGAATGAGTTGGAGTGAAATCTCGCGCAATGCCAAAATCAATTAACACTGCTTCGGAATTACTAGCGCGTAAAATTATATTACTCGGTTTGACATCTCGATGCAGCAAACCTTCGCCATGTATCGCAGTCATTGCATTACCAATTTGCTGAATATAGCGCACCGCTTCTGCTTCGGGTATTGCACCTCGCTTTTCCACCAACTCCTCTAAATTAGTTCCCTCGATATATTCCATCAAAATGCAGCATAAGGAAATACTAGCAGGTTGGGAACCAAAGGGAAATAAGCGATTACCGGCATTATTTTGGATCGGATTTTCTTGCAGTAACTTATAAATTTTAACAATATGAGGATGATTTTTAAATTGCGCTAACCGTAGCGCCTCATTCATAAAATCTTCATGCAGTTTAGCAAAATTCGGTTCGGCAATTGCCTTATCGTTGAGAGTTTTCAGGGCGAATTGTCGCCCATTTTCATCTCTGACGCGATAGGTGATGCCAAAACCCCCTTGTCCCACCACTCCCCGGATGGTATACTTACCATCTTTTAGTGTATCCCCTCTGTTCCAAGCCATAGCGCGTAAGGTCGAGACTGCCTAGTTTAATTATGGCATAAACTCAGAAACCCGGTTTCTTGGAGAAACCGGGTTTCTGGCGCGTACCCGGAAGTTAGAAACCCGGTTTTTCCAAAAAACCGGGTTTCTGGCGTCTACCCCAAATTTCTTTTCCAGGCGCACCTTTGTCACAATGCTTTAAGAGGTTCCGCCTCTCTATCTCTTTTTAATTGTTCGATTGTCATCCCTCTACAAACAGCTTCAATCCTGTTATCGCCACCAATATCAAAAAATAGATGAATCCACTCTTGAGGGGGAAGACAGAGATTTTCTAACCAAGGTGAAGGAGTGATTTTACCCCAACCTATAATTGTACCAAGATTAGCAGGTAATTTATCTATAAAATCGGCATTAGGATTGAGCTTTACATCAAGACGAATGCAAGATTTTAATATCAAATTTAACGGTTGGTCAGCGCTAGCTACTCGTAAAGAAGTATTATTTGGTTTTAGTTGCCAATAGTAGTTAAAATTGAGGATATAATCATTGGGTAATTGCCACCCCATTGAGAGTAATTCGGCTTCGGTAAAGTCGTATTCTTGCCAAATTTCTTCAAAATTCATAATGTCGCTTGGGGTTGGGTTAAGGGAGCAAAATAAAGTGCGTTTCTTGACGAGTTCCAGGTTTTCCTAATACGTTTGTGATATTTGAAGGTACGTTGTTGCGCTTTAGCGCTAAAGCGCAACAACGTACCTTTTTTAAGATGCGAGTTGCGTAAGTCCTGTTCAAGTAGCTTTTGGATTTTTTTTACCACAGATATCCACAGATGAACACAGATGAACACAGATGTAGATGTGGATTTATGGTGTATCAAATTGTATTTGACTCTTATTATCTCAGAAGTTTTTCTTTTGAGACCTTGAACTACCTTTCGATTTTATCTCCCCAAAAGTTGGCGACCACCAATGCTTTTGCGTAGTCCACCAAAACGCTACTTCCTTACAACCATCTTTCCGATTCTCAGCATTAGAACACCTCAACATTGTTTTAGTTTCGCCACTTTTCTTATCAGTATAATTATGCTTTTCCATAGGTAAACTACAAACTGGACAAGGAAACTCACTTAAATCTTTTGTCTCAGGTGTTTTAGCTGCACGTTCCGCATAAGGTAACTCGTATTGCTTAGTTTTATCATTCAAAAACATCACCGCGCCGCATCCATTTTGGCGCTTATCGCAACTGAGGAAATGTCCGGCTTTTACTTTCTCCGATTTGGTTGGCACTTTCACCATCAATTTGCTGCATTTTGGACATAAAATTTCTGTCATTTCAGCAAATGATTTCTTATTCTCACTTCCAGAATTAGCGGTTGTTTTACGTCGCCTTCCTGTCGCCTTTGTTGGTGAAATATCTGAAGTTGCGCGCGTCTTCTTTTGCTTGACTATCTCATTCTCATTTCCCAATATTTCCGCTAAAGCATCAGCAGTTGTTTTGCGTTGCTTGACCGTCGCCTTTGTTGGTGAAATATCTGAAGTTGCGCGAGTCTTCTTTTGCTTGACTACCTCATTCTCATTCCCCAATATTTCCGCTAAAGCATCAGATTTGGTTTTGCGTCCCTTCCCAGTCGTCTTCGCTGGTGCAAAATTATGGGAATTAGCGGTAGCAGTATACCCCTTCACCGCTTGAATTGCTTGCTTTAAAGCGGGATCGAAATATTCTCGATTCCAACTGGTAAGCCATTTTTCCCAATTCTGCTTTCCATCTGCAATAACATCTAATTGCGATTCCATCTGCGCGGTAAATTCGGCTGCAATTAAATCGGGTAAAACCTTTGCTAAAAAATCATCCAATTCCATACCCAGGGAAGTTGGCTGCAATTTACTTTTAGTTAATTGTACGTATTCCCGCTCTTTCAAAGTTTTAATTGTAGGCGAATAAGTACTCGGTCTACCTATTCCCTTGCGTTCCATCAATTGTACTAATTTTGCTTCTGTATAACGAGGGGGTGGTTGTGTTTGTTTCTGCTCAGAATTAGCTGATTTTAAGTTAACTTTTTGTCCTTCTACCACAGTTGGTAATTGCACATCATCGCTGATATTATTCCAGTAGCGGGTATAACCTGGAAAAATCAGCACTTGTCCTCTCGCTTCCCAAAAAATATCCGCAGATTGGGTAATTATGCGCGTTTTTGCTATTTGCGCGGGACGACATTGGGATGCAACTGCTCGATTCCAAATTAACTCGTAAAGGTTAGCTTCGTCAGCACTTAGTTGAGTTTGTAATTGTGCGGGAAGTCGATTTACATTGGTGGGACGAATTGCTTCGTGTGCTTCTTGCGCTCCTTGTTTGGAACGATGTCTAGTTGTTTTATCTGGTACGTTTTCCGGGTCATTTGCTTGTAAATACTTTTGCACCGCATCACAAAATTGCTCGGATAATACTACCGAGTCGGTTCGCATATAAGTGATATGACCAGCTTCGTAAAGTGACTGGGCAATTTTCATTGTTTGCTCTGGACTTTTCCGCAGTTTTGCACCAGCAGCTTGTTGCAGAGTAGAGGTAATAAATGGTGCGGGAGGCGATTGATTTACGGTTTTCTTTTCAATTTTAATTATACCATGCGGATTGGCTTTGGCAATGGCAACCAATCTATCTGCTTCGGCTTGAGTTTTTACTTTGTCGGATTCTGGTTTTGTGTCATTTTTACCAGCATCATCTGGTTCGTAATTATCATCTTTAGCTGTTTTTAAACTAGCGCGATAAAAAGCTTTGAATCCTTCTTTATATTCTACCCAAACTGACCAGTAATCTTCAGGGACAAAGGCAATAATTTCTTTCTCTCTTTGACAGATTAGATGAAGAGTGGCGCTTTGCACTCTTCCCATCGATTTAGCACCATTTTTGAGTTGCCAAACTAAATGTTTACTACCTTTATAACCAACTAATTTATCGAGACAATCTCTCGCTCTCCCGGCGGCGATTAAGTTTAGATCGAGGGTGCGCGGTTTTGCGATCGCACTCATCACCGCTGTTTTAGTAATCTCGGTATAAGTAACTCTTTTCGGCTGTTTTAATCGCAGTTCTTGTGCTAAATGCCAACCTATTGTTTCCCCTTCCCGATCGGGGTCGGTAGCAATATAAATATCTGTTGATTGCTTGACAGCTTGACGCAATTCGCTGAGGACTTTGTGACTGCGATCGCCTCTTATTTCATAGCGACAATTTATGCGATCGCCTTCCAAGTCAAATCCTAGCGAATCTTCCCCATCCTGCGCTAGTTCTCGGATATGACCCATGCTAGCTTTGACAATCCAATCCGCACCCAGAATTTGGCTTAATTTTTTCGATTTACCCGGTGATTCTATGAGTAACAGCTTTTTCATTTGATTGTCTATTACTTCAGTCTATTTTATTTTACTATGATTTTTCTGGGTGGGCATCAATTTTAATATTTTTTTCACCGCAGATGTAAGCAGATAAACGCAGATGTACGCAGATTGGGAAAATATCTAAAAGTAGTTTTAACATATATACAGTAACGATACTATCAAACCCGCTCTTATTTTTTCCTAGCAACTATGTGAAAAATATGCCAGTGCTTCGGTTCCAACAAAGCGGTTTTGCCATCTGACTCTTCTTCGTTAAAAACTTCTATTTCAAAAGAGTCAAGCAACTTTTCTACCTGTGCGCGGGTGTGGTGCGTGTTAGTAGGAATTTTTGCCCAATCGTCTCTATCGCCAAACAATTGACCGCAAAAACGACCACCAGGACGAATACTTTGCACAATTTCATCCCAAAATTCAAGAAAATATTCTGGCGGACAAAATGGTAGGGAAAAACTCGCATTAACCAAATCTGCTGTCCTCCAACTAACTTCGTGAAATTTAGCTAATTTAGTTTCCAATAATTCTACATTTTGCAAATCTGGACGCGCCAACATCTGCTCAAAAGCTTCTGGGTGTCCGTCAATCGCCAAAACTCGCCAATCTCGTCGCAGCAGTTCGATCGCATCCCGACCTTCCCCACATCCCAAGTCTACCGCGAAGCGTCCCGTTTTACCCGGTTCCTCACTATCGAAGCGTTCCAAAGCTGTCAGCAAGGTATTGCGCGGAACTCTACCCGCCACAGCTTGATAGTACTGCGGCCATTTTTCGTCAAAACTCTGGAATTGAGGTGATTCTGACATATAAGGGTAAGAGCGACACCGATGGAAAATCTCAAGGGCCGATCGCTATTATACATTTGGCGATCGCACTCGAAGATCTCCAAGCTCGATCGCCATTTATGTCTTCTTAAAGCAAGCTGGTGACAGGATTTGAACCTGCGACAGGTTGATTACAAATCAACTACTCTACCAACTGAGTTACACCAGCAACGATACACAATATAACAAAATATCGGTCATATCCGCAACCATGACTGACAATTTTATATTTCTCGGCATTCTAGCCATTAGGTAGCATAGTTTATAGCCAGCTGATTAAAAAAATAGCGCCAGCAGCATCAAAGCAGGAGAACGCATTATGGGGATGACCCTCACTGAGAAAATTTTGGCACGCGCCGCCAAGCGGTCTGTCGTTGAACCGGGGGAAAATATCTGGGTTGACGTTGACGTACTGATGACCCACGATGTATGTGGCCCAGGAACGATCGGCGTTTTCAAGCGCGAATTTGGTGCGGATGCCAAAGTTTGGGATAAGGAAAAAATCGTTCTAATTCCCGACCACTACATCTTCACCGCCGACGAACGCGCTAACCGCAACGTGGATATCCTGCGTGATTTTGCGAAGGAGCAGAGTATCAAATATTTCTACGATATCATCGATCGCTCCAACTTCAAAGCTAACCCAGATTACAAAGGCGTCTGTCATATAGCCCTCGCCCAAGAAGGTCACACTCGACCCGGCGAAGTGCTTTTTGGCACTGACTCTCACACTTGCAACGCTGGTGCTTTCGGTCAGTTTGCTTCCGGGATCGGCAACACCGACGCCGCCTTCATCATGGGAACTGGTAAACTTTTGATCAAAGTGCCAGCAACCATGCAGTTTGTCCTTGATGGCGAAATGCCTTCTTACTTGTCGGCAAAAGATTTGATCCTGCAAATCATTGGGGATATCTCGGTTTCCGGTGCTAACTATCGCACAATGGAATTTGCGGGTAGCACTGTGCAACGGATGTCGATGGAAGAGAGGATGACGCTGTGCAATATGGCGATCGAAGCTGGCGGTAAAAATGGTACAGTGGCCGCAGATGAGACTACCTTTGATTATCTGCGCGATCGCACCAACAAACCCTTCCAAGCAGTTTACACCGACCCCGACGCCAAATTCTACAGCCAACATCACTACGATGTCAGCAAACTAGAACCCGTCGTTGCCAAACCCCACTCCCCAGACAACCGCGCCTTAGCACGAGAATGTCGCGATGTCAAGACCGATCGCGTTTATATTGGTTCTTGCACAGGTGGCAAAACCTCTGATTTTATGAACGCCGCTGAGATTATCAAGGGTCGCAAGGTCAAAGTTCCCACTTATTTAGTGCCTGCTACTCAGAAAGTCTATGAAGATTTGTTTACCCAGAAATATGATGGGCAAACCTTATCTGAGATTTTCTTAGAAGCTGGTTGCATCGAACCTGCTGCACCTTCTTGCGCCGCTTGTTTGGGTGGGCCAAAAGATACCTTCGGTCGCATGAACGAACCAGAAGTTTGCGTTTCTACAACTAATCGTAACTTCCCCGGACGGATGGGGAATAAACAAGCGCAAATTTATCTCGCTTCGCCATATACAGCAGCAGCTTCGGCGTTGACTGGATATGTCACCGATCCCAGGGAATTTTTGAGTTAAAACGTAGGGTGGGCATTGCCCACCTTACCTTACAACCCACAAGTGAGCAAAAAAATGTTGCAATCATTAGAAGGCATTTACCGCAACGGCAAAACTGAAACTCGTTATAAATTCTGGCTTCCGATGATTGTTTTGGATGTAAAAAAATAATGGGTTCGGTTTTTTCGGTAATTACAGTTCCATCAGATGCGCCTGAAGAGTATGAAACAATAAGCACCAAAGAAGGGTTCTGGTTTCGCGATCCCAATTTAGGTCTTTGCCTTTGTAAAGAAGCTACACCCAATACAGGAGAAGATTGGGCAGAGAAGATAGCATCAGAGTTGTGCGTTTTGCTTAAGCTACCCCATGCTGAGTATCATTTGGCGATCTTTGACGGCAAACGCGGCACTATTTCACCGTCGTTTGTACCCGAAGGCGGAACTCTTATACTGGGTAATGAAGTTCTTGCTCCCATAGTTCCAGACTATCCAAAAGACCCCAAAGATTTGTCTAGGCACACAATAGATATAGTATTCAGTGCCATTCAAGAATCCTCTGTCCAGTTACCAATTGACTGGACACCACCAGACGGCATTGGGACTGCGGTGGATGTGTTTGTTGGATACTTACTTTTGGATGCTTGGATTGGGAACAGCGATAGACACCATCAGAACTGGGCATTGATAAAATACAAAGAGCCATCGGCAAAGGAGCAAACGACTTATCTAGCGCCAACATACGACCACGGTTCCTGTCTTGGCAGGGAATTGCCTGATGAAAAACGTCACGAAAGGCTTACAACCAAAGACGCTGGCTACTCTGTCGAAGTATATGTGAAGCAAAGATGTTTGTCCTATTTTTATGCTAAAGTTGGGGATAAGAAACGACTCAAGACTTTCGAGGTGTTTCGTGAAGTGGCGGGTCGCTATCCTGATGCCGCCTCAGTATGGCTGGACTATCTAGAAAAAGTATCACTTAGTGATACATTAGACTTGTTTAGCTGTATTCCAAGCGATCGCATCTCAGAAACAGCAATTAAATTTGCCCAAAAAATCCTTGAGTTAAATCAACGCAGGTTACTCGATCTGCATATTATACAGTGATGATGAAAACGCTTTTTTTGGCTTGGCAAGACGCAAACAGTGGAGATTGGTTTCCCATCGGCAAATTAACATTTGATGGAAAAATGTACGAGTTTGCTTATACAAAAGGTATCCTTGAAGCCATAGAAAAGTGTGGATTTGAACCACTATACTCATTGCCAGATCTGAATAAAGTATACAGATCTGTTGAACTTTTTCCTTTATTTTCCAATCGAGTGCTGTCGCGATCGAGACCAAACTACAAAAATTTTGTGGAATTGTTGAATCTACCTCAGCACGAAGACGATCCCATTACGTTGCTAGCTCGTAGTGGTGGGCAAAAAGCAACAGATAAGTTTGAGGTATTTCCCTGTCCAGAACGGGATGAAAATGGATTGTACCACATCCACTTTTTTGTACGTGGATTGCGACATTTACCACCAGGATCTCTCGATAGAATTAACCACCTTCGGAAGAATGAACCATTGCTTCTGGTTCACGATTTTCAAAATCGTTCCGATCGCAAAGCATTGATGTTACGGACAAACGAAACTTTTCTAGGCGATTTATACCCTGTAGGTTATTGCCCTCGCTATTTGGTAGATGATGCTTTCAATTTTATCGGCCAAAATCCAGAACTTGTACATATCCATGTAGAGCGCGTTAACCCAGCACCAACGCCGCTACAGTTCCGTTTGTTGTGCAATATGACTGCGCCTTGGCCTGATGATTTTCACCCGTTCTCTAGTCCAATGTATCAGCTAATCCGTGCTGATATTGCAACTGCAAGTATGGCTAATTAAATCTAAGCAAAGAGTGGACAATTGCTGATGGTTCATAGTACATGGAAATAGGGATAAGCAATGAACCATGAACTTTTACATCATGCAGGTAGCTAGTAGGTAAGTTGTTGCGCTTTAGCGCTAAAGCGCAACAACTTACCTATTAGCAATTATCGGCTTAACCTACAGGTACAGCTTCCGCTTTCACAGTCGCATAAGCCCAATCTAACCAAGGAAGTAAAGCTTCGATATCTGCGGTTTCTACCGTTGCGCCTCCCCAAATTCGCAATCCAGGTGGCGCAGCGCGATAGGGGGCGATATCATAAGCTACTTGCTGCTTTTCTAGCAGTTTCGCCAACTTGTTCGCGAATTTGGCTTGGTCTTCCGCACTCAGGTTAGTAAACCAAGCATCGATAATTTTCAAGCAAATGGAAGTACAAGAGCGAATTTCGGGTTTTTCGGCTAGAAAATCAGCCCAGTTGCTCTTTTCAACCCATTTAGCGATCGCACTCAAATTAGCTTCGCTACGGCCAATTAAACCAGGAAGACCGCCAACACTTTCTGACCATTTGAGTCCATCCAGCGCGTCTTCCACGCACAACATAGAGGGTGTATTGATCGTATCGCCCTTAAAAATACCCTCGATTAACTTCCCTTTTTGGGCTAGATGAAAGATTTTGGGTATGGGCCAAGTCGGTTCATAGCTTTGCAGTCGTTCCACTGCGCGAGGAGAGAGAACAATTATACCATGTTGTGCTTCTCCACCCAACACTTTTTGCCAAGAATAGGTCACGACATCCAATTTGTGCCAAGGGATATCCATCGCAAAAGCAGCCGATGTCGCATCGCAAATAGTCAATCCTTGGCGATCGTCCGCGATCCAATCCCCATTCGGAACTCTAACGCCGGATGTAGTGCCATTCCACAAAAACACGACATCGTGGCTAAAATCAACTTGGCTTAAATCCGGTAAACTGCCGTAGGGCGCTTTCAGCAGGCGTAAATCGGCTATTTTCAACTCTTCTACGACATCTTTCACCCATTCCTGACCAAAACTTTCCCATGCCAGGATATCGAGGGGTCTTTGTCCCAGTAGCGACCACAATGCCATCTCTACTGCGCCAGTATCGGAAGCCGGAACGATACCTAGACGATAATCACTGGGAACGCCTAAAATTTTCTTGGAGCGATCGATCACTTCTGCCAGTTTGGCTTTGCCATCTTCAGAACGATGGGAACGACCAACACAGGCATTTTGAAGCTGAGAAACAGACCAGCCCGGACGTTTGGCACAAGGCCCAGAGGAGAAATGGGGAACGCGAGGCTTGGTTGTTGGAGGTGTAAGAGATTCTGACATTTCTCAATTTAGTTCAATAGTTACAGGCGTTATAGACAAATATCTCACTTGTCCAGTACAAGCTTCGTGTAAAAAGTTACCCTTATGGATGTACTTCTACGCCCTGTATTTCCTTAGCAAAAGCGGCAAGGAAATGCAATTGTTCTCATGTTAGCACTACCATTGTCGTTTGCATTAATCAGTAGACTTCTTGCCCAAGTGTCAGGATTGAATTTTTACCACAGATGAAACACAGATGATTTTGGATGGTTTGAGCGATTTTCGCAAAATATATTTGGTAGAGTTAATTCTACCATTTTTTGTAAGATAAAAACTTCCCATTCATAATTACTTTCACTCTGTCGCCTTTCGGATCTTCTTCTTTCTCCACATCTAAAGTGAAGTCGATCGCACTCATAATTCCATCGCCAAACTTCTCGTGAATGACTTCTTTGAGAGGCATTCCATAAACTTGCATAATTTCATAAAAACGATAAATCAAAGGATCGGTGGGAACGATCGGCCCCAATCCTTTCACAGGATATTCCGTCAGTTCTTTAGCATAAATCGCGCCTAGTCCTAAAGCTTCAACTAATTTATTTGCTTCTTCTAGTGAAGCACTTGCCTGACGATAAATTACTGCGGCAATCCATACTTCATCTCGTCCCAAAAGCTTTTCCAAATCGGCAAAGCTGACTTTCCTTTCTTTCTTGGCATTTAAAAGTTGTTTGGTTATTTCTGGAATCATCATCAAAAACTCCATAAGCAGGGTGAGCATTGCCCACCCTATATCTTTGCGTGTTAATGTTTTTGTGCTTAAAAAGACAAATTTTGATGCGATCGCAAAAAATATTCCACTTGGGCTGCCGTGGGTTGAGCTGCGATCGCACCCGGTTTCATTGCCGTCATAGCACCCACAGCACTGGCATAGGTGACAATGCGTTTAGCGGTATCGCGATCGCTAAGCGCTCTGATACCATACTGGCAAACTTGGTGAACGAACCCAGCCACAAAACTATCGCCAGCACCAGTAGTATCTACAATATCCACTGGGAAAGCAGGCAACTTACCTTCGCTTTCTGACAAATAGTAAGCACAGCCATGTTCGCCAGCGGTTACTAAAACCCCTTCGCAGTCATTAAGTTTGTGAGCGATCGCACAGGGGTCGGTTGTATCAAACAGCCATTCGGCTTCTTCGGAAGAAAGCTTAATGAAATCAACCCGCTTCATCAAGTCGTGGATGACGTGACTGGCGAGTTCTGGGTAAGGCCAAAATACGGAACGCCAATTGACATCTACCAGAATTTTGAGATAATACTCATCTGCCAGATGGAGCGCTCGTGCGATCGCTTCCCGACTTTGGGGATAAGCCAGTTCCAGAGTTCCCAAAACCAAAAAATCTGCCTCTGAAAATAACCTTACAGGCAGATTAGAGGCTTGTAGGCGGGTATCGGCAAATTCTGTGGTGTCGCGCTCTCCAAAACCGGCAAAACTGCGATCGCCCTCCAGCGATCGCAAAACATAAACTTGCCTAGTTGGCGCACTTGGATGACGCTGAATCCCGGTTACATCCACACCAACCGTGTCTAGCACCTCCACCAAGGCGTTTCCCGGTTCATCCTCACCGACACACCCAATAAATCCAGCTGATGTACCCAACTTCACCAAAGCGGAGGCAACATTCGCCGGGGCCCCCCCAGGATAGGGAGTCCAAGATTCAACCTGTTCGAGAGGGCGTCCCGATCGATCCGCCAAACAGTCGAACAAAACTTCACCAAAGCAGATAACACGGGTATGACTCACAGTTGCATTCCTTGAAATGCTCTATAGCAATAACTAAAGAAAGAGCTTACTGCGATCGACACAAAAGTTAACATCTTCTCCCGTTATACCGCGCCAGCGGTCAAGAGTTAGCACGGGGGAAGATTCCTTGTCCCATCGATCTCCGACTGATTGCGATCGCACCCGATCCAGATGCCAAACCTTTGGAATTATAGCCTTTCAGACTTAGCATTAGGTAAAATTACAATAGGTAGATTTACAGGGTATAGGAATCCATTATGGCTGGTCGCATATCTGGGGCTCCGGCGTCCCTCTCAGATAGAGAAGTGCAAATTATCGAGTTGGTAGCTGCTGGCTTAACCAACGAGAAGATTGCCGATAAGCTGGAAATTAGCAAGCGAACCGTTGACAACCACATTAGCAACATATTGACCAAAACAGCGACCGACAACCGGGTAGCACTGGTGCGTTGGGCTTTGCAGTGGGGCAAAGTTTGTATTGATGAGGTCAACTGCTGCACGCTGCCAACATACAGGGATGAAATAGTTGCCTAAAAAGTCGCTCTTCCTTACTTACTATGCTATTTGAGCAGGGGCGCTTGTGCAGAGGGGCGCTTGTGCAGAGGGGCAGAGGGGCGCTTGTGCAGAGGAGCAGAGGGGCAGAGGGGCAGAGGGGCGCTTGTGCAGAGGAATGATAGATAATCTTCTGGCGGGAAGGGGTGCCGGTCATAAGTTGTTGTTTGTCCCCCTTGTCCCCCTTGTCCCCAACTGTTTTTGACCACACCTCCCTTCTTCCCCTTCTTCCCCTTCTTCCCCTTCTTCCCCTAGCCCCTAGCCCCTAGCCCCTAGCCCCGGCCCATTTCGTCCGGATGCTAAGGATAGAATAGCAACAAAACTTAAAGACTAAAGCTAACAGTGCGTCACTATCCGGTAGTACTCTGAAAAACAACTACTCAATCGGTAGAAAATCATCTCGAAAGGGAAAGCAATCATGGTTCAACGTGGTTCAAAGGTCAGAATTCTCCGCAAAGAGTCCTACTGGTTCCAAGATCTAGGAACAGTTGCCTCTATCGATCAAAGCGGCATCAAATATTCAGTTATCGTTCGCTTTGATAAAGTCAACTACGCTGGCGTCAACACCAATAACTTTAGCCCGGATGAACTGGTAGAAGTTGAAGGCGCGAAAGCAGGAGCCAAAAAAGGCACGACACCTTCCGGTGGCTACCAAACACCAGTCGAAGCGGGTATCCGCAAGACAGGCGCTGCCAGCAAAACTACCACCAAGGCTACTGCCGAGCCAGAGTCTGGAAGTAGCGATCCCCTTGTCGAAGGCGGCCCCAATCAGGGAACTGAAAAGCGTTAACTTGTGCCAGAACTGCCTGAGGTTGAAACAGTTAGACGGGGCCTCGATCGCGTGACCCTCGATCGGCAAATAGAGGGTGGGGATGTGTTGCTACCGCGCACTGTTGCCCACCCTGTTTCTGTTGCCGATTTTCTAACTCGGCTGCAAGGTGTCAAAATTGCCCAGTGGCATCGGCGCGGCAAATACCTGCTGGCAGAACTCGTAAAAGCAGAGTGGGGGAGTGGGGGAGTGGGGGAGTGGGGGAAAGAACTTCCCAGTCCCCAGTCCCCAGTCCCCAGTCCAAGGCTGGCTGGCTGGCTGGGAGTTCACCTGCGGATGACAGGTCAGCTGCTGTGGCTGCATCGGGATGAGCCATTACAGAAACACACGCGGGTGCGACTGTTTTTTGAAGAAAGCCGCGAGTTGCGCTTTGTTGACCAACGGACTTTCGGTCAAATGTGGTGGGTAGCGCCGACAGATAAACCTGAAAACGTGATTTCGGGACTAAAAAAATTGGGGCCTGACCCTTTTTCACCTAAGTTTTCCGTCGAGTACTTGGCTGGACAATTGCAAAACAGCCGCCGCGCCATCAAAACGGCACTCTTGGATCAGGAGTTGGTAGCTGGACTGGGCAATATTTATGCAGATGAAGTTCTTTTTGTAAGCAAAGTACGACCGACGACGCTGTGTTCGGCTTTGAGCAGAGAGCAAATCGAGGGCTTGCACAGTGCCATTATTCAGGTGTTGCAAGCGGCAATTGAGGCCGGAGGAACGACTTTTAGCAATTTTCTGAATGTCCAGGGCGTTAACGGTAACTATGGCGGTGTCGCTTGGGTTTATCAACGCGCCGGATCACCTTGTCGCGTCTGCGGGACGGCTGTTGGACGATTTAAGTTGGCGGGCCGATCGTCTCATTTTTGCCCCCAGTGTCAGAGGTAGCTAGGGGCTAGGGGCTAGGGACTAGGGAAGAGGGAAGAGGGAAGAGGGAAGAGGGAAGAGGGAAGAGGGGGGAGGGAAGAGGGAAGAGGGGTCAGGTGCGATCGCAATGTTGTAACAACTTCTACGAGTAGCTGATAATTGTGAATAAAGAAGTGAAAAAATTCTCAAAGGGCAGGCTATGGCAATAAAAAAAGGCGATCTAGTTCACGCTGTTCGGGAAAAGTTGGACAATAGTCTAGAAGCTAAAGCCAGCGATCCGCGCTGGCCACCCTATCTGTTTGATAGTAAAGGCGAAGTTGTAGACTTGCGGGGTGAGTATGCCCTGGTGAAGTTTGGTAAAGTTCCAACTCCGAATATGTGGCTGCGCGTCGATCAGTTAGAAGCAGCAAAATGACAGACTTTAACCGCATCTGGCTATATTTCTTTTGAGCGATGTTAACATCGCTCTTTTTTTAACTTACAGGACTTACGCAACTGGCATATATGGTAGGGTGTCCCGGAACCTGAAACCCTCGATAATAATCGTAGAACGAAAGTCTGACGCACCCTACAAGTCGATTTGAGTGTGACAGTTGGCGAAAGTCCTAACTGAGTTAATGAAGCCGACGGGAATTACAACTTTTGCAGTCAAAATCCTTCTGGAGAAGGATTGCAAACGAGTCTATGTTTTTGGTTCAGTTAAAAAAGGCGATCGCGTCAAGTGAGTGAGGTACAGAGAAACCGGGTTTCGCAGAAGTTACCCGGTTTCTCTATACCTCATGCAAGTGAAAACCGCTATAAAGAATCAGGGAGCGTTATGGATGTTTTACCAGATGATCGGCAAACTGAACTACCTGTTGAGTTAAATACACAAGCTCGCCGTCTTGTTTATGACTCCCAGAAAACTATTTACACTTTGCTGTTAGATCTTGTAAGGATAAAAGACCCAACCTTTGTTTTGTCTTTATTTAAAGACCTATTTATTAATTTGGTTGAAAATGTAAACTCTGCACCTTCACAGGCGATTCATGAAATTGTTTTGGCCAATAATGAGTCAGAATTTAAAAATACGCTCAAGCGTTGTTGTTATATTTTAGTTAACAACTGGGATGCGGCCAGAGAGCATCAAGCGATTCGTGAATTAATTGCCATATTTTCAGATCCGTTAATTAGTAAAAAACCCAGTTTTTGGAAAGATAATCGCATTAAAAAATGGCTAATAAATTTTATAAATAGTAAAGACTACCAAGACCTAAAAATGTTTGCCTTGAAACATGAAGACCGGGAAAAAGGTCACTGGAGTTACCGTTATACTTCTTATTTGTTAGTTCCTCAATACATCGATCGCACCAACCCAATTGAACAACGCAAAGCCGCTAGAACGCTATCCAAACAACTGAAAGATAAGTTTAAATTCGACCTAGCTATGTACACATCTCGTGCCGCGTCTGCTGGAACAAGAGACAAGAGGCTAAAGAATCCAACTGGTTTGGGAGATGAAGTACTTAATCTGATTAAAATAATTGTAGCGAGACGAGGGCAGTTCAATTATGTAAACTTAGCTAATATTTTTGTTCACCAAACTCAACATCTTACCTACAAAGATTTCAAGCGTAGCCTTCAGAAATATCTAATTTTTAGTTTGGCTAATAAACAGTTGGCAACAACTCTCAATGTCAAGCTAAGTGAAAAGTTAAACGATCTTTATGAGAGTTATGACGCAGAACCAATAAACAAGCTACTTTTACTAAAAACTTGCGAACGAGTCATTGAGTTTTTAACAACCGAAAATTGTCAGTCACCTTCGGAACTGTTTCTTTTATTAATTTTTCAAAAAACTCCACTGACTTTAGTAATTTTACTTCTGAAGCTCGTTTTGATATGCAAGCCGTCTCGCCTACGTCTAGAAGGGGGTATCGCCGATTTGATTCGATACTATGAAAAATTTTCCGAGTCAGACTGTCAGTTGGTGATTAACTTTGTGGAAGTTTTTAATGTGGCGTTTACTATTTATGCTGAAGACGTGGAATATAATTTAATTAAGATAAATAATGATAATTCAGATGAGCGTTCGATTGCTGAGTGGGAGGATTATCGGGTTTTCTCCCAACTAAAGGGGAATGCCAAACCTGGTGCTTCCCCTTTAGATGAAAAAAAGTAATTATAATTGATGATATCACTTGCGTTCGCTGCTTAAAAAATGTATAATTGACATCACCAAGAGTTGCGATAATTTTATTTTAGGCGAGCGCACCAAATTTACTAACTTTTGACTCGAAGGAATATAGCTTACCTCATATCTTGCACCTACTTGCTCACCAGAAAAACGAATCAGGAAGCGAGATTATTCTTACCTCCCCCCATTGCGGGGGGATTGAGGGGAGTTCCCATCGCATTTGGGGACGTGACTGCACAGCTGTCGCCTCACAACTCCCCTTGAGCCATCCCACACATCTGTCTAAGGATAGATGTACTTTCTCAATGTATTTTAACTTTTTGCTAAATATCTAAAAACGGTAGCATAAGATACAGAAATTTACAAAAAGTTGCTATTTTTGTGTCGGGGATCACACCAAAGTGAGCGTTCAGAGCGCTACTGTAAATAAACAGTGATGCCTTCGGGATCGCTTTACTTAACTTTTAACCCCGATTTAGATAACTCCATAGGAGGCCAAATTTATGCAATTCAGTTATCGCGGTGCTACCTACGAAAACGATATACCTACCGGCGAATTTACTGAAGGCGAGATTGGCGGTAAATACCGGGGTCAAGATTGGAGATATAGCTATCCTAGACATATTCCGGTGCCGCAACCAACGCCTCACTTAAGATATCGCGGTGTTAACTACTGCGCCAATCCTCGTGCAACCGCAGAAGCTTGTTTTACTGCACCAGCAGCAGAAGAGAGTCCTGTTAGAGTTATGTCAACCTCTGGCAGCTGTCGCAAAATTTTGGATGAAGTGGAAGAAACTCACTTAGCTAATATCCGTCGCCGTCTGGAGTACCGCCTGCAAGTTGCTAGAGATAGAGGCGATCGCGATTTGCTTCGGATGTTGGAAAGAGAATCAAAGCAGCTAGTTAGACAATACTGCTAGTATTCTTGGCAGATGAAATAGCATTGCCCATAAAAGTTATAGGGTCTGGGGGATAAAAGCGATCGCCAAATGCGATCGCTTCTTTTTTGTTAAAAGACCTCTTGCAAAAGTTCAAGGGAACCCCACCCCCTAGCCCCCTCCCCGCAACGGAGAGGGGGAAAATCTTAGCCCCCTCCCCGCAACGGAGAGGGGGAAAATCTTAGCCCCCTCCCCGTAGACGGGGAGGGGGTTTGGGGGTGGGGTCTTACGAATACGCCTCCATCGGTAAACAAGAACAGACAAAATTGCGATCGCCAAACGCATTGTCAACGCGCCCCACCGCAGGCCAGAATTTATGTTCGCGAGTCCAAGGCGCGGGATAAGCAGCTTGTTCGCGAGAATAGGGATGATTCCATTCCGAAGTAATCAGACTTTCTGCCGTGTGGGGTGCATTTTTCAGCAGATTATCGTGAGTATCTGCCTTACCTTGTTCGATTTCCGCAATTTCCTGGCGAATTGCAATCATCGCATCGCAAAAACGGTCTAATTCTTCCTTAGATTCGCTTTCCGTCGGTTCCACCATCACCGTACCCCCCACAGGCCAAGATACCGTAGGGGCATGAAAACCGTAATCCATCAGACGCTTAGCAACATCCTCCACTTCAATAGAGGCAGATTTTTTGAGCGATCGCAAATCCAAAATACACTCATGCGCCACAAAACCAGCCTTTCCTTGATAAAGAACTGGATAATAAGACTCTAAGCGACGCGCAATATAGTTAGCATTCAGAATTGCCACCTTAGTTGCTTGGGTCAAACCCGCGCCACCCATCATCGCAATGTACATCCAAGAAATCACCAGGATACTCGCACTACCCCAAGGCGCAGCGGAAACAGCACCAATCGATTTCGGATTTTCATCTCCCATTTGGACAACAGAATGACCCGGTAAAAACGGCACCAAATGCTGTGCCACCCCGATCGGCCCCATTCCAGGCCCACCGCCACCGTGAGGAATGCAGAAAGTTTTGTGCAAATTCAAGTGACAGACATCCGCGCCAATATCACCAGGACTGCACAATCCCACTTGGGCGTTCATATTCGCCCCATCCATATAAACTTGTCCGCCGTTCGCGTGAACAATAGCGCAGATGTCCTTAATTTCTTCCTCAAAAACGCCGTGAGTAGATGGATAAGTCACCATCAAAGCAGCAAGTTCATTGCTATGTTTTTCAGCCTTATTTTTGAGGTCATTTAAGTCAATATTTCCCTGCGTGTCACAAACAACAGGAACTACCTTGAAACCGCACATGACCGCACTAGCAGGATTAGTTCCGTGGGCAGATTCAGGAATCAAACAAATGTTGCGATGACTTTCACCCCGACTTTCGTGATACTGACGGATTACCAACAGTCCCGCGTATTCGCCTTGAGATCCTGCATTTGGTTGTAGAGAAACTCCTGCAAATCCGGTAATTTCAGCCAACCATTCTTCCAACTGCTGGAACAAAACTTGATAACCCCGCGTTTGCGATTGAGGTGCAAACGGATGAATCTTGCCAAATTCCGGCCAAGTTACAGGTATCATCTCTGCCGTTGCATTCAACTTCATCGTACATGAACCCAACGGAATCATTGATGTAGTCAACGACAAATCTTTACTTTCCAAACGATGCAGATAGCGCAAAAGTTCGGTTTCGGAATGATAGCAGTTAAAGACTGGATGGGTGAGATAGCTACTTTGGCGAACAAATGTTTCTCTTAAGGATGAATCGGCGACGATTTCATCTACAGTAAAGGTAACATCTCCACCTGCAAAAATCTCCCAGATATCTAACAAATCTTTAACTGTGGTGGTTTCATCTAGGGAAATGCCTACTGTAGTTGTATCCAATTTCCGCAGATTAATACGATGACTTTGGGCAGTTTCGATAATTTCGTCTAGACTGCGCGTTCCCAGTTCCACTCGCAAAGTATCAAAGTAATGTTCAGAACCGATACTATACCCTAAACGCTGCAATCCTGCTGCCAGAGTTACTGTCAGTTTGTGGATATTTTCGGCAATTTTCTTAAGTCCTTTTGGCCCGTGATAAACTGCGTACATAGAAGCAATTACAGCCAGCAAAACTTGTGCAGTGCAGATATTGCTAGTGGCTTTTTCGCGGCGGATATGCTGTTCGCGAGTTTGAAGTGCTAAACGCAATGCTGTTTTGCCGTTTGCATCTTTGGATACGCCCACAATTCGCCCTGGAACTTGTCGCTTATACTCTTCTTTGGTGGCGAAATAAGCTGCGTGAGGCCCCCCATATCCCAAGGGAACTCCAAGGCGCTGGGTGCTTCCTACCGCAATATCCGCTCCAAATTCGCCGGGGGGTGTAAGCAGAGTCAGGCTCAAAATGTCTGCTGCTACTGTGACTAAGGCACCGGCGGCATGAGCTTTTTCGATAAAATTTCGGTAATCGTAAATTGTGCCATCGCTGGCAGGATATTGCAAGATTGCCCCGAAAATTGGTCTATCGAACTCAAACGTCTGATTATCCCCAACAACGATCTCAATGTCTAGGGGTTTAGCACGGGTTTGCAATACTTCAATGGTTTGGGGATGACAGTCTTTGGAGACAAAAAAGGCTTTTGCCTTATTTTTGCACAGACCGTAACTCATGGTCATGGCTTCTGCGGCTGCTGTTGCTTCATCTAATAAGGAAGCATTGGCAATTTCTAAACCTGTTAGATCTATAACCATTGTCTGGAAGTTAAGCAGCGCTTCCAGACGTCCTTGGGCAATTTCTGCTTGATAAGGCGTGTAGGCGGTGTACCAGCCTGGGTTTTCCAGGATATTGCGACCAATAACAGGTGGGGTGATGCAGTCGTGATAGCCCATGCCAATGAGCGATCGAAACACCTCATTTTTAGACGCAATCTGTTTTAATTGAGCAAGAGCTGCGTACTCACTCTGGGATGAAGGCAGTTGTAGGGAATTCTTCAGCCGAATTGCTTGCGGTACTGTTCGCTCAATCAGGGCGTCAAGGGTCGGAATGCCCAGTATTTCCAGCATTTGCTGGATTTTCTCCGGCGTCGGGCCTATATGCCGCCAAAGGAAGGAATTTGAATCTAGTTCAATTTCTCCTAGTTGCTGCTGACTGCTAGACTGCTTATGAGTGGTGTAATTGACCACAGTATCCTCTCCAGAATTGACTCCTTATTACTTTGTAACAAGAATTCCGAAGTCAGTCGAATCAGCAGGACTCCGGGGGATTTTAGATTTTAGATCGGCAATTCAATCTAAAATCTAAAATCTAAAATCGCTACTCGCCCTCCACCTCGGCGCGATACTCATCAGCGGACATAGCATCATCGAGTTCACCAGGGTCGTCGATGCGAACCTTGATTAACCAGCCTTCGCCGTAGGGGTCTTCCGCCACTATATCCGGTGACTCTACCATAGACTCGTTGCGTTCTACAACCGTGCCAGTGACCGCAGAGTTAAGGTCTTCAACGGCTTTAACGGACTCAACGGTTCCGAAGGCTTCTCCCTTTGTCAGCTTTTCGCCGATATCTGGCAATTCGAGAAACACAATATCGCCTAGTTGGTCGATCGCAAAGGCACTAATGCCGATCGTAGCAATCTCGCCATCGAGTCGCACGTACTCGTGGCTGTCAAGGTATTTGAGGTCATCGGGATATTCTAAGGACATTACACTTCCTCACTCTTTCAAGTAAAAGATTATAGTTTAGGTAGCTTTGCAAGCAGATGGCGCGATCGCACGCAGGCGGAAAGTGGCAGATGCTGGTTATTAATAAAGATTATCGGGCAGCCTGACGCCTAAAGGCGCGGCTAAACGAACAAAGACCGCCTACACGGTCTAAAATTAAAATACCAAAGTTTCTTGACGCTGCGTAGGCAGGCGAGAGTACGCGCAACGCCGCAACTTCAGTCGTCAGGCATAAAGATTTACTATTGTAAAACTTCATTGACTTTATAGCCATTAATAGTATAATCTACCTGCTTTGCAATCATGCCACATTTTTATCGAGAGACTATCTAATTCGGTTATTTTTCCCTGTTATATTCTTGTTTTAAGCTGTTCCGCATCTAAATTGTATTTTTTGGGCAGGCGGGACGCCTTGCCCCTTGCCCCCTCCCCACAAGAATTTCATCAAATTTGGCTATAAAATTTAAATGCGCCTCAGCTTAATTAGAAATCAGCCTCAAATTAATTTAATTCAGATGGACAAAAAAACTCTCAGACGCCTGCTAATAGGCGATTTTTCACTTAAACGACTGATTCGTTCTGTCATATTTATTTACGCTTCTTTGTGCATATACGGCTACTTTTTTACGGACTGGATGATCTTTAAGCCTCAACCCTCCACTTATCAAGACACCAAGGATATTCTCAAGCTGACTGCTGCTGATG
This sequence comes from Argonema galeatum A003/A1, assembly GCF_023333595.1. Taxonomy (GTDB): domain Bacteria; phylum Cyanobacteriota; class Cyanobacteriia; order Cyanobacteriales; family Aerosakkonemataceae; genus Argonema; species Argonema galeatum. The sequence goes on along the minus strand of NZ_JAIQZM010000004.1, from coordinate 28,895 downwards.
GTGTGCAGATATCAGGTATTTACTTGCCCAATTCTAAAGCAACTTACACTATCCTGTACAGTCACGGCAATGCTGAAGACTTGGGAGATATGTTACCGATGCTGCGCGAATTGCACGACTTGGGGTTTGGGGTATTTGCCTACGATTATCGGGGTTACGGTACGAGTGGGGGAACGCCTTCAGAAAGCAATGCCTATCGGGATATCGACACCGCTTACAATTATTTGACAACTAAGCTGAATGTTCCTACCCAGAAAATTATAATATATGGGCGATCGGTTGGTGGCGGCCCATCGGTGGATTTGGCTTCCCGCAAACCAGTGGCGGGTTTGATTGTGGAAAGCGCGTTTACCAAGGCGTTTCTTGTGGTGACGCGCATCCCTATTGTACCTTTCGACAAGTTCGCTAATATCGATAAAATTAAAAGGGTACGCTCTCCGGTTTTAGTTATTCACGGAACAAGCGATTCGGTGATTCCTTTCTCCCACGGACAACAACTTTTTGCTGCTGCGAATGGACCGAAGCGCTTTTTGTGGGTGGAGGGTGCAGATCATAATCAGGATCTTAACGAGGTGGCGAGCGATCGCTATACTAAAAGTCTACGCGAGTTTGTTCAACTGGTTCGTCAATCTCAATCCCCGCCAAGTCGCCAATAACGCTTTCTAACCCAGCTACTACCCGCGCCAAGCGATCGAAATTAATTTTATCGATGGTATCCTGTGCGGTGTGATAGTAGGGATAGCGATAGGGAGCGGTATCTGTTACCATGATTCCCGGATAGCCTTCTTGCCAGAAAGACCATTGATCTGACCAGCCGACACCAGGAATTTGCGCTGGTAGTGCTGCGCCTTCCGAGGGGAATTGGACATGGCGGCGGAAGGATGCGATCGCTTCTCTTACCAAGTCTCCAGATTTGATATTACCAATAAATCCAATAAAGTTGCCACTTGAAGGATAAACAAGATTAAGTGGAAATGGATATTTCTGAGTTCCCGGTTCATCAGAATAGTAACCCATTGTTTCTAAACTGAGCATAGCCACGATTTTCTCACCGGCTTTGTGGCTGCGTTTCGCATAAACTACGCTTCCCATATCGGCAGTTTGGAAAAACGGCGGTTCCTCATTCACAAATTCAACAAAACGCAGAGTGCGTGCTGGTTTTTTCCCAGCCAAAGCACGAGCCAATTCCAACACAGCAGCCGCACCAGTAGCGTTATCATTCGCACCGGGACTGTCGATTACAGAATCATAGTGACCGCCAATCACTACAATCTCATCTTTTCTGTTCGATCCTGGTATTTCGACTTCTATATTATCATAGTTATACTTACCAAGTTTATATGTTTGTCGCTTTACTTTATAACCAGCACTTGCCAGAGAGGATTCTAAATAATTAGCTGCTACTACTAGGTTTTTGTAGTTGGAAAAGTTATGTTCTCCCAACTTGCCCGAAAGTATCTCCACATCCTGATGCAGTGCTTTTTCTAGACTGATTTGCTGCTGATTCAGGGGTGGTAATTGTCTGCGATAGCTGCTGAATGGCATCCTTATCGTTGTAAACCAACCCCAACCAAGGATGACGCCAAGGATGATGCTGAAAATCCCTAACCTGGTCAACGCGGCTCGACTCAATAACTTCATTTTAAACATTGTTTTGTAATTAGTTTATTATGTTGTTACGCAGCCAAGCTAGTTTTTATTTATTGTGTTATAGCAACCGCCTTGGCGGTTAGGACATTCTGAATTCCTGAAACGTTGGCGGATTATAAACCCTTCTGACCCTAGTCCCTAGCCCCTAGCCCCTAACCCCTAGTCCCTAGCTATACCAGGTTAAACTAAGAAGCTCGATAAGAAGCGCGATAAAAAGGTTTTTTGACCACAACAGCGGGATAAGCCTTAGCGCGAATTTCGACTTCTAGTTGCTGACCCAGTTTAGATAGCTGAGTGGGGACATAGGCAAGTGCGATCGCTTTTTCCATTGTCGGCGACCAACTGCCACTTGTCACCTCTCCCACCTTTTCCCCATTGTGCAACACCGGGTAGCCGTGACGCGCAATATTGCGTCCTTGCATTTCCAGACCTACTAACCGACGCTGCACCCCAGCAGCTTTCTGTTCCTCCAAAACAGAACGACCGATAAAGTCGCCTTTAGTATCGAGGTGAACAAGCCAACCTAAACCAGCTTCCAGAGGTGTGGTACGATCGTCAATATCCTGTCCGTAAAGTGCCATTGCCGCTTCCAGGCGCAACGTATCTCTGGCACCCAAACCGCAGGGAACCACACCCGCCGCAATCAGACTGCGCCACAATTGCATCCCCACCGCTGGGTCAACCATCACCTCAAACCCATCTTCGCCAGTGTAACCAGTCCGAGCAATAAAAGCCGGTTTATCTAATACCGTGGCTTCCAAATGACCGAAAGCTTTAATCGGCGTAAGATCTTCCTTGACAAATTGCTGAAGATGTGCGGCAGCTTGCGGCCCTTGAACCGCAATCAAAACTTGGTCTTTGGAGAGATCCTGTAAAGTAACATTAGCTGATTCCAAGTTTGCCAACAACCAAGCTTTATCTCTTGCTCTGGTGGAAGCATTTACAATCATCACTCCCCACTGCTCCCCAGAGTCATCCTGTCCTTGGTAATAAAAAATTATATCATCCAAAATCCCGGCGTCGGTGTTCAGCAGCACACTATACTGAGCTTGACCTGGTTGCAAGCGACTTAAATCCGACGGCACCAAGTATTGAAGTTTGGAAATTAACTCTTGACCCCGCAAGGTAAATTTGCCCATATGGGAGATATCGAACATCCCCGCATTGGTTCGGATTGCCTGATGTTCTTGCCCAATACCAGTGTACTGCACAGCCATTTCCCATCCGGCAAAAGGAGTTAGTCGCGCTTTCAATTCTACCGCTAGTTCAAATAGGGGAGTGCGTAACAGGGGTAAAGGTGTTTCGGTTTGATTGCTCATCGTTTTTGGGGAACTCATTAAGGGTGAGATTGTATTGAGATTATCTTGATGAATTTATTAATAGACTTTTTGGAAAAATGTTTAGAACCCCACCCTAACCCTCCCCGTCCACGGGGAGGGGACAAGAAATTTCTCCCCTCCTGTGGAGGGGAAGAGGACAAGAAATTTCTCCCCTCCACAGGACGGGAAGGGAACAAAAAATTTCTCCCCTCCTGTGGAGGGGAAGAGGATAAGAAATTTCTCCCCTTTTTGTGGACGGGAAGGGAACAAAAAATTTCTCCCCTCTTTGTGGATGGGAGGGGACAAAAAATTTTTCCCCTCTTTGTGGACGGGGAGGGGACAAGAAATTTCTCCCCGTCCAAATGAAGGGAAGGGGACAAGAGATTTCCCCCCTCCCCGTCCACAGAGATTTCCCCCCTCCCCGTCCACAGAGATTTCCCCCCTCCCCGTCCACAGAGATTTCCCCCCTTCCCCGTGGACGGGGAGGGGGTTAGGGGGAGGGGTTTCCAAGACTTTTGCAACAGGTCTAATCACTTCTTTTCAGCAACCTGACTAGCAATTTCATCGGTTTTCGCCGCCATGATGAAGTCGTTCTTGTGCAGTCCGCCGATCGAATGAGTCCACCAGCTTACTGTTACTTTACCCCATTCGGTGAGCAAAGCTGGGTGATGGCCTGCTTTTTCCGCTATGTCGCCAACTTTATTGGTAAAGTCTAGGGCTTTCAGAAAATCGGGAAACTTGTAGATACGTTTCAGCCGAGATTCGCCCTCTTCTTCCACAATATTCCAGTCGGGAATCTGCGGCGAAAGTTTTACAATTTCTGCTGCTAAGACGCGGGGCGAATCGGCTGTGCAGGCGGTGCATTCTTGTTGTGCTAGTTGTGCCATAGTTGTCCGTCCTCACTTAGATTAATAATTTTAGATTTGGGATTAGGGATTAGGGTTTTTGCTCGACGCTGCGACCCTGGTAGTCGGATGAAACATATCTTTTTGATAGTTTACCACAATTTGCGATCGCACGGTTCAAACCTCTGGCATTTATACTTTATTAACTCAAGTTGCTAATTCGTTCAATTTGCTCTTGTTCGGAATCGATATTAGGTACGTTGTTGCGCTTTAGCGCTAAAAGAGCGCTAAAGCGCAACAACGTACCTATTGAATTTGAGCTATTAGGGCGATCGCTTTTTCGACACATCGGGACTAAGAATCATCAATTGTTCGCCTAATTGACTTTCTTGAATGGCGATAACTGGAGGACGATCATTAGGATTTGCATTTGGGGGTAAGGCGGGAAACAGATAAATCCAACCACCACGTTCCATTAGTAAACGCCAAACGAGCGGATCGTTTGAATCAGCCGTATTTGTTCGTAGTCGTGGCGCTAAGTCATTAAATAAACCTTTATCTCCAATGAAATGGTAGCCTTTTCCTGTAGGAGGTTTCGACGCATTATCGAATTTACGTCCCAAGGCTAAACGGTTTTCAGGCGCAACTAGAGTAACGACGGGTAAAGTAGAATTTGAGCCAGCATCTCGTCTTGCATCGATAGTACCTTGATCCCGTGCTAGCAAAAATAGAGCGATCAGAATGCCTGTAACTATAATAATTTCATCCAAAAAAGATTGGCGCAAATTGAGCGGGTTAAATTTAATCGCACTCAACTTATTAATGATAAACCCCGCTAGTAATTGTAACCAAATAATAAGTTTTGATAACCTCGGTTGTTGAGTGGCAGAAGCAAATTTAGACTTATTTAGGTATTTGCTTAATTCTTTGTTAAAATACTCAATTATCTTGATAATCAACCAAATCAAGCCCGTTAACACCAAAGCGATTAAAAATTGCAACCATCTGAGTATTTTTGCAACCCAAATACTAAATAATTGCAGCAACCAGAGTGTTAGTTGAATTAAGATAAGCGTGGCTATAGCTACCAATACTGTTTTGCCTAATTGCCATAAGCTATCCACAGATGCAAAGCTTCCGAAAAATACTTGTAGGGGAACAAGAAGAAATGATTGTGGCGGTAAATCTAACGTCGTTATTTCCAACTGAAAAAAATAGAAATACGACCAGCGATAAATCCAACCAGTAAAGAAAAGTGCAGCACCCAATAAACCAACAACGCTGGCAACTTTGCCTAAAATATTCGGTTCCTGGGTAGGTTCGGGAGTTGGGGACACAAAATCACTCAAAAGCTAGATGAACTATAATAAAGTGTAGCTCAGTAAAAAAGTTGCCGAAGCTATGAAAGCTTTTTTAAATATATTAGTTGTGGCACTTGTAGCGACAGCGCCCCAGTTAGGAGGATGCACCCGCGCCCCAAGTGGTAACGATGTAGGGAGGGGAAATTTACCTGCAGCACAAGCACAAGCCAAGGTGGATGAGGCATTAGTACCCGTCGCGTTACCTAAATTGGCAGTAGTTTCTCTCAAAAACGGTGACAAAATAGAAGGTGAGGTAACGGAAATCGATACCAAACAGCAAAAGTTGTCCCTTCAGTCCCTTCAGGGAGAGAAAACTATCTCTTTTCCCCTCAACCAAGTTGAGAAGATAGAATACAGCAAGAATGCTTTAGTTTACAAAACTGATGGGCGTCAGGTTATTCGAGGTGAGGGTGTTGCAGCCGCAGGGGTTCAAGAAAATTGGAAATCTCTTCAGCTAGATGATTTTCATTCGCAACAAGGTAAAGGTGAAGTGAAGCTAAAGCCACCTGTAGTTTCTGAATTGAAATTGCAAGGGATTTTGTCCGTGTCAAAAAATAGGTCTTTTGTAGTAGATGAAATTCAGTTTGATTGGCAAAATAGGACGATGACTATTATGGCAACGCCGTATTAGTTTAATTATGTAAGCTATTAGGTAGTAGCAGGGAGGATAATATGAAAATCAAAGGCATCAAACGGGGGAGAACGATCGAACTGTCAGAGGACGTTAATATTCCTGATGGTCAAGAGGTGAGCATCGAGATTGAGGTGATTCAGCAAATGAGTGACGAAGAGAGGCTGAAAAAGATGAAGGAATTTTTAGAAAGTCCGTGGGAAGGTAGAGAGGATTTTATGAAAACTATGGAAGAATTAGAAAGAGAAGAAAGGGCTAATTGGGAAAAACTTTATGGCGGACAAGTAACAGAATAAGGGTAAAAGCTTGTGTATTTACTAGATACCAACATTTGTAGCGCGATTAACGATCGAAATCCAAAAGCTTTAGCTCAATTTTCCCTTAAGTACGCTCAGTGCTATGTAACTACGATCGTGATAGCAGAACTTTATAAGGGTGCGTACTGTTCTCAACTGGTTGAAGATAATCTCAGCCGAATAGAGCAATTGGTTAGCTTGATGCCAACTATTGTGGAATTTGACCAAAATGCTGCGATCGAATTCGGCATAATTCAGGGTGAGTTAAGACGAATTGGCAGACCTACTAAGGATATAGATGCGCTAATTGCTGCTGTAGCTCGATCGCGTGGAGATATCCTGGTAACTCACAATACTAGGGATTTCATCAATATTCCAGGGTTGCAATTAGAAGATTGGTTAGAAGAGGAGTAAAAACAGCTATGAATCTCACCGTAGAAGACTTAGAAAATTTACAGCTAATTTTACAAGAAAAACAACTTGATTATAAACTCGAACTGGTAGATGGTAAAATTCAAGTTATGGGTTTATCAGATTATATATCTGAAGTTATTATCGCTAGGTTAGTATTTTTGCTGCAAAGCTGGGTGCTACCGCGCCAACTCGGTTATGTAACTGGGTCAAGTGCGGGATTTAGATTGCCAAATGGCAACTTACGAGGGCCGGATGTATCTTTTGTTTCGGCTGCACGACTCAATCCATTACCCCGTTCTTTTGCCGAAATTGTCCCCGATTTGATGGTAGAAGTAAAATCGGCTTCGGATAGTATTCCACCTCTAGAAAAAAAGATTCAAATGTTTTTAGGACTGGGTACGCAGGTGGGGATATTAATTGACCCCGATAAACTAACTGTGACGGTTTATCGCTCTACGGGTGAGCCAATTGTGTTAACTGGTAATGACACGCTGACTATCCCAGAGTTATTTCCTGGTTGGGAATTGCCGATTTCGGAAATTTGGCCGCAAGTGTTTTAGTTAAATGATAGTACAATTTTAAGTAAAGTTTACTGCGAGGGAAATTATGGAAACTGTCAATATCAAACAAGCAGCCCGACGATTAATCGATAGCTTACCTGAAAACTGTACCTGGGATGACCTGATGTATGCAATTTACGTTAGGCAAACAGTAGAAGCGGGGCTTGCTCATAGCAGAGATGGTAAAATAATTCCTGTTGAGGAAGTAGCTGTTAGAGGTAAGTCGCAATTCTGGGAACGGCTAGAAGAGTTTCGCCAAGAAAATAATGTGGAAGAATTAGGTATTGAGGCAGATTTTTTTGAGGGATTACGGGATAAATCACCCGGTCGTGAGGTGATTTTGTGAGTTTACTTTTCCTGTTAGATAGCAATATTATTTCAGACTTAGCTCTTGCACCAATTGCATCGCCCGCCTGGGGTTCAAACCCCAGGCTAATAGCAAAAGTCCTCTTAAGAGGACTAAAATCATTTTTCAGTCGTCTTTAGACGACTTTCGCTATGAGCCTCAGAATTAATTCTGAGGCGGGTGAGTGCGTAGTGCAAGATCTGGATCAGAAGTATTTAGGAAAAACGCCTCCTTTTGCAGATGGTCAAATTGCTGCTATTGCCAAAGTTAATCATCTGATTCTTGTTACAAACAATGTGTCAGATTACGCAGATTTTATTGAACTTCAAGTAGAAAACTGGTTTATATAGGTTCGGTGAGATGAGAGCGATGAAAAGAATTATTAGCGGTGTTTTGGCTTTGGGTGTTTGTTTGACACCTCTGACTCTTCCGCTGATGGTTCGACCTAGTTGGGGGCAAAGTGAAAATTTACAGCAAGAATTACAGCGACTTTTACGCCAAGCAACGCAACAAACTCAGCAAGGGCAACTACTACAGTCTATAGCAACATTTCAGCAGGCTCTAGCTATAGCACGACAACTTAAAGATAAAGAAATTCAAGGAGCAGCACTGCTGGGAATTGGTTTTAACTATAACAAGATTGGACGGAAACAGGAAGCATTAGATTTTTACAATCAGGCTCTTGCTATCTTCGGGGAAATGGATCGCCGCTTGTGGGAAGCCACTACTCTCAATAGCATCGGCATAGTCTATAGAGACATTGGACAGCCGCAAGAGGCATTAAAGTACTATAACCTAGCTTTAGTAATCAGGCGAGAAGTTAATGACCGTGCTGGGGAAGCTACTACTCTCAATAGCATCGGCATAGTCTACGGAGACATTGGACAACCACAAGAGGCATTGAAATACTATCACCTAGCTTTAGTAATCAGGCGGGAAGTGAATGACCGCGCTGGGGAAGCTACTACTCTCAATAGCATCGGCACAGTCTACGGAAACATTGGACAGCCGCAAGAAGCATTAAAATACTATAACCTAGCTTTAGTAATCAGGCGGGAAGTGAATGACCGCTCTGGGGAAGCCGTTACTCTGAATAATATCGGCTCAGTTTACGACGACATTGGACAACCGCAAGAGGCATTGAAATACTTTAATTTGGCTTTACCAATCATGCGGGAAGTGAATAACCGTTCTGGGGAAGCTGCTACTCTAAATAATATCGGTGCTGTTTACCAAGACATTGGACAGACGCAAGAGGCATTGAAATACTTTAATTTGGCTTTACCAATCATGCGGGAAGTGAATGACCGTTCTGGGGAAGCTGCTACTCTAAATAATATCGGTTCAGTTTACGACGACATTGGACAACCGCAGGAAGGGTTGAAATACTATAATTTGGCTTTACCAATCAGGCGGGAAGTGAATGACCGCGCTGGGGAAGCTACTACTCTGAATAATATCGGCTTCGTTTACCAAGGCATCGGACAACCGCAAGAGGCATTGAAATACTATAATCTGGTTTTACCAATCAGGCGGGAAGTGAATGACCGTTCTGGGGAAGCCGTTACTCTGAATAATATCGGCTTCGTTTACCAAGGCATCGGACAACCGCAAGAGGCATTGAAATACTATAATCTGGCTTTACCAATCATGCGGGAAGTGAATAACCGGACTGGGGAAGCTGGTACTCTGAATAATATCGGCTTAGTTTACCGAGACATTGGACAATCGCTAGAGGCATTGAAATACTATAACCTGGCTTTACCGATAATGCGAGAAGTGAATTATAGGGTTGGGGAAGCTGGTACTCTGAATAATATCGGCTTCGTTTACCAAGGCATCGGACAACCGCAAAAGGCATTGAAATACTTTAATTTGGCTTTACCGATTATACGGGAAGTGAATTATAGGGTTGGGGAAGTTACTACTCTGGGCAATATTGGCCTGTTATACCGAGACACTAATAAGCCGATTCAGGCGATTTTTAAATTGGAAGAATCGATCGCAATTGCTTTAGAAATGCGTAAAGGCTTACAGAAGGAAAATCGGCAAAATTTTTTAGACTCAGATCGACCCAAAGGAACTTCGATCGCACTCATCTCCCTCCTCATCGACCAAAACCAACCCGATCGGGCCTTTCGATGGGCCAACCTCGCCACCACAGCCGACCTCGCCGACTACACCCGCCTAATTAACGCCAAAGTTTCTAACCCACAAGCACAGCAAAAAATTGACGAATGGAATCAAAAAAATCAACAATTGCAATTCCTCCAACGACGATTGCAAGACAACTTTTCCGAACAACTATCCCGACAAATGCGGGAATTAGAATCACAAGTATTTGCAGACGCAGACAAAATTTCTAAAGAATTTCCCGAAGCAGCCGAACTATTTGAAACCACCCGCACAGATATTAAACAGCTAAGAGATAGCATCCCCGCCGGAACGGTTGTAGTTCAACCCATCTTGCTGACAAATGTAAAAAACGTACCGAATACGGTAGCCATATTTATCATCACCAAAGACCAACTAAGCGTAATAAAAAATGCGATCGACGCGAAAGAATTCGATAAACTCCTCACGGAATACCGCCAACAATTGCAAAACGACGGCGACACTCGCTACACAGAAACCGGAAGTAAAATTTACGACATTCTGATTCGTCCAGTAGAAGACAAAATCCAGGCATTCTCTCCCAAACAATTGAGCATCATCGCCACAGGCAAACTGCGCTACATACCCTTTGAAACCCTTTACGACAAACAAACCCGCCAATACTTAATCGAAAAATATCCCATCAACTATCTCACTCGCCTTTCTCCTCGTTCATTGTTAGTAACTCGCAATTTCCCGCTTCTAAAAAATATTGCCACCCTCCCAGGTATCGCCGCAATAATCATCATTAGTAGCATTGCGATCTGGATGTGGCGCAAATTTGGCATCGTACCAACTGGAGTTTTGATAATTATCTTAGGTGGCGGCACATACTACTTCATAGTTCAGCCGAACGCTCATGTTTTAGCATTAGGAAATCCCATCCCCCGCGACCCGCAAAATCTACCCGGAACCGAAGAAGAAGTGAGAAATATCGCCCAACTCTTCCCCGGTAGCGAATCATTTCTCCACGACAACGCCACCCTCGACAAATTCAAAACTTTTGCACCCCGCTTTCCCTTCCTGCACCTAGCAACACACGGCTGTTTCCAACCCGAAGGCTGTCCAAAATTAGGCATGAAAGCAAATACTATCCTTTTTGCAGATAAACAATTAAATATTGCCGACGCCGCTTTATTGGGATTGCAGAACACCGAACTCCTCACCCTCAGCGCTTGTCAAACCGCCCTCCAAGCTAACTCAAACGGCGAAGAAATTGCCGGACTTGCCTATATATTTGAACGTGCGGGTGCAAAAGCGGTGATGGCGAGTCTCTGGAATGCTGAAGATAATACAACTAAGGAGATTATGATTCAATTTTATCAGAATATCAAAAATGGAATGAGTAAAGGAGAAGCGCTGCAAAAAGCGAAATTAAGTCAAATTGAACGCCATCCTTTTTATTGGTCGCCTTTTATTTTGATTGGCGATGCGCGGTAGATGTAGAGGTGAGGTATTTGGGTGATTCGCACACACCCGCCCGGAAATCAATGATGCTGTTGGTAAATTGATGAGATTTTAATTCTACACAAAGCCACTGACTTCGCTTGGGGCCCGCCTGCGATTCAAATCGCAGGCTAATAGCGAAAGTCCATTAAAATGGACTGAATATTAATCTTCCAGTCCACTTCAGTGGACTTCAGCTATTAGCCTGGGGTTTGAACCCCAGGCGGGCTGGTATCAAAACCAAAATTGCGATCGCCAAATCTTTCGCCTCTACAAGGATGTCTGGCGATCGATCTTCTTATCATAACAGAAACCCGGTTTCTCAAAGAAACCGGGTTTCTAGGCCCATGCTGAGCCCTACCGATATGAAACCAAAATTGCGATCGCCAAATCTTTCCCCCCTACAAGTATGTCCCGCGATCGATCTCCCTACGAGAACAGAAACCCGGTTTCTCAAAGAAACCCGGTTTCTAGGCCCACAGGTGCGATCGCGACAGCGATGCGTAACATTATCGCCCTTCCTACAAAATCACGTTAAACTCTTAGTAAGCAAGGGTTTCTTCTATCTAAAATCTAAGATCTAAAATTATTATGAGTTATTGCCTCAATCCCTATTGCCCAAATCCCCAAAACCCAGATGTAGCACTCTTTTGCGTCACCTGCGGCACCAAATTAATCCTAAAAGACCGTTACCGCGCCATCAAACCGATCGGACAAGGGGGTTTTGGTCGCACATTCCTAGCAGTGGATGAAGACAAACCATCGAAACCCCCCTGCGTAATTAAGCAATTTTTCCCTTTAGTTCAAGGTGCGAGTAACCTTCAAAAAGCATCGGAATTATTTACCCAAGAAGCGGTACAACTGGATGAATTGGGCAAACATCCCCAAATTCCAGACTTGTTAGCATATTTTATCATAGATAATCAGCAATATCTAGTCCAAGAATTTATCGACGGACAAACTCTATCCCAAGAACTAGCTGAAAAGGGTACTTTCAATGAAATTCAGATTCGGCAATTACTCAACGATTTATTGCCTGTCTTGCAATTTGTCCACAACCATCAAGTTATTCACCGCGATATCAAACCTGATAATATTATAAGGAGAAAAAGCGACAAAAAACTCTTCCTTGTCGATTTCGGTGCCGCTAAAACCACTACTGGCAAAGCTTTGCAGCAAACTGGGACGAGTATCGGCAGTCCAGAATATGTCGCACCGGAACAATCTAGAGGTAGGGCTGTTTTTTCTAGCGATATTTATAGTTTAGCAGTTACCTGCATTCACCTATTAACTGGAATGTCGCCTTTTGATTTATATGATATGAACCAAGATGTTTGGGTGTGGCGGCAATTTCTGAAAAATTCCGTCAGTAACCAGATGGGTAAGATTCTTGATAAGATGTTGGATAATGCGATCGATCGACGTTATCAATCAGCTGCTGATGTTCTCAAAGATTTAAATGTTCAAACACCACCAGCCGCGACACCAAAACCCCAAACCCCTACAAATCCAACTGTAAAACCATCTCCCGTTACGCCAGCTATTCCAGTTAAAAGTAAAATGGATGATGAATTAGCACAATTAAAATCTGAATTGCTTAATCCTCTAGCACCTAAAAAAAATCAGCAATCGCCATCTCAGCAAACGCCGTCACCTAATTCTACCACAGCGAAAAGCCAGATAGATAAGGAATTGGAAGAGTTGCGATCGCAATTCGGCCAACACCCTAAATAATTAATTAAAATTGTCGGGTTATTGGCTCTTTGGCAGTATAATATTTTTGTCATTACGTTTGGACTGGTAAAAATATGGCAGATAAATTTAGCAAAGAACGATACTCTCCTTCATTTTTTGACCTTGCACAAGATATTACTGGTGGTTTACCAATCAAGCTGGTTAACCAGTGGCTAGAAAGTGAACAAACGGAAGAAGATGCTTTGAAGCTGCTCGATCAGTATAAAATCAAAGGCTATAGTGTCTCTTCTGATTCCGCTGGTTTAACTAAACTCACCCAGCAAAAAGGCTTGATGGAAATTCTCGCAATTATCAATCAGCCAAAAGAAATTGTGCATGGTTACGGTACTGGAATTGGCGGCGAAGGAGTTGGCATTTGGGCTGCTGATAATACGCAAATGTTTTATCCAGAATCAGTTAAGGCTGAAACTCTCTTGTCTGCATTGCTAACTATGCAGGATGAGATTAAGAAAACCTGCAAAATTAAAATTGGGCTGGGGGCGCACTTGGGTGAGTTTTATTACATTAATGGTGGCTTATATGGATTAGAAGCAGATGCGATCGAAGAAATTGCTGAAAATGAAACCGAAGGTGGCGAAATTGCTATCAGTGAAGGTATTTACAATCTCTTACCAGAAAACCACCAGTTTGTAATTGAGAAAAAAATCGCCCATCCTATAATAGGCGAAATATTCCGAGTGCTAGATGGCCCGCATTTAGCTAATGTCCAACATGGGAATGCTAAATATCCTATTCCCTACTCTGAGGATTTTTATGCTGACTTAGTTAGTTATCAAAATCAACTGGATGATACTAAGTTTGGTCAGCAATTGGCAGATAAGTACATGATTAAAAAAGTGGTCGTACTGATCGAACGGGAGACAAAAGAAATTGAATTACATCAAGTTTCTATGTTAACTAATATCTCCCTTTCCACAATTTTAAAAGATGTGGGTATGCGGCTGCTTTCTCAAAACAATGGTGTTGAAATCAAGGTAGTTAGCAACTTAGGAATTTACATTTTTGACGATGGAGTAGCGGCGATTAACTTTGCGAAATTGATTCGTGAAGAATTAGTTAAACAAGACCTTAGCTGTCGAATTGGCATTGATGTAGGCCCAGTTTTAATATTCGATCTACCTGTCGGTGGTAAGGATATTGCTGGTATGCCCGTAAACATTGCTTCTAAAATGGCGCAAGATAAAGGAAAGTTAGGCAAATTGTACTTGAGTGCAGCAATGAAAGAGTTGGTAAATTTAAATGGATTTACAGAAATGAAATACACCGTTTCAGGCGTAGAAATGACCGCATACGAAGGTTAACATAACTCAGAAACCCGGTTTCTTCAAGAAACCGGGTTTCTTTGTACCAGCGATCATCATCCCGTATTCCGCATCCCAGCAGCAATACCGTTAATCGTCAACAACGCACCGCGCAACAATTCACCGCGACTGTGACGAGAATCGATCACTCCAGAAGCAGCTTGAGTCTTGCTTTGACGCAAGCGTTTCAGCAGAGACACTTGCAAGAAACCCAGCGGCACAATGTTACCATTGCGTAACTGGACCGATCGCTGCAAATCTGGATCGCCATCCAACAAACGTTTGTGATCGGTGATGCTTAGTACGAGATCCCGAGTCAGATGATATTCATTAGCAATCTGTTCAAACAACCTTTCAAACCGGGGCAAATCTTCAGATAACGATAATTCCCGCACGTAATGATGAGCGAGTTGCAAGTCAACTTTTGATAAAGTCATCTCCACTTTGGAGATTACCATTTTGAAGAACGGCCACTTGTAATAAAAGTAGCGCATTAACTTCAAGTTTTCCTGCGGGTCTTCGTTTAAAAAATCCTGAAGTGCAGTACCAACACCATACCAAGCTGGCAGCAAAAAGCGGCTTTGCGTCCAGCTAAACACCCACGGAATAGCACGGAGAGTAGTTAAATCCCTCTTTCCGCTGCGGCGACGCGCCGGACGAGAACTAATTTGCAATTGGCTGATTTCATCAATTGGAGTAACGCTATGGAAGAAATCGATAAAATCAGGTTGTTCGTAAATCAAGGCGCGATAGTGCGTGCGTGATTTAGCTGACAACTCTTCCATTATTTCGTTCCAGGGTTGAATATCATCAAACCCAGTCCGCAATAAGCTGGCTTGAATTACGGCAGAAGTGACAGTTTCCAGGTTGTAAATAGCTAATTCCGGCCAAGAATATTTAGAGGCTAACACTTCGCCTTGTTCGGTAATCTTGATCCGCCCGTTGATGCTGTGACCGGGTTGTGCCAAAATAGCTTCGTAGGATGGGCCGCCGCCGCGCCCTACGGAACCGCCGCGTCCGTGGAAGATGCGTAAATGGACATCGTATTTTTCTGCGATCGCTTGCAGTGCTTTCTGCGCCTTGTGAATTTCCCAGTTACTACTCAAGAAACCAGAATCTTTATTGCTATCAGAATACCCCAACATCACCTCTTGCAGGCTTTGGCGCTGTCTGTTAGCAGTCTCTGGCGTTTCGTCTGAAGTTTTTAGTGCGATCGCCGACTTACCACCAGCAAGCAAAGACCGATAACAAGGCAATTCAAACAGCGTCTGCATCACGTAGGGAGCTCGTTTGAGGTCTTCTACGGTTTCAAACAGAGGAACTACGTACAGCGTACCTTCCCCTGTAGATGGGTCGTAGAGTCCGGCTTCCTTCGCCAGCAGCAACACTTCCAGCAAGTCGCTCACATCGTGGCTCATGCTGATGATATAAGTTTGGCAGATTTCTGGGCCAAACTCTTGTTGAAGCTGACGCACTACGCGGAAGGTTTCAATAATTTCGTTAGTTTGAGGGCCAAACGGAAGTTCTGTTGGAATTAAAGGTCGTCTGGTTTGCAGTTCCGCCACCAACCATTCGATTCGTTCTTGCTCTGTTAGTTCGTTGTAAGGCCGGGGTAAAATTTGCAAGTATTCGGCAATTTCATTAACGGCGTCAGAGTGATGGGTACTTTCCTGACGGATATCCAGGTGCGCCAGCTTGAAGCCGTAAATTTCTACCTGACAAATTAGATTTTCCAGATCTCGACAAACTAACCCGGTTTCCTTGAGGTTGCGCTGGATTAGCCGCAATTGAGCCATGAATTCGGAGGCAAACTGGTAGTAGCTGCCTGGATTGGGTTGCTTGAGCTTGTCCCGTTGCAGGTCATCGCTGTTGTAGAGTCGCCAATTGCGATCGCGGGTATTTTCCAACCGCTTCTTCACAAAAGATAGCTTTAAGCGATAAGGCTCTTGCCGATATTTAATTGATAGTTCTTCGTATACCTCTGGCATTTGCATTCTATTTTGCTCCAGAGATTCCAGCAGTTCCGGCAATACATCGCACCAGTGCAAAGATAAGCTCAAGCGCTCGATCAGCTGTCCTACCGATTTGATATATTTTTCCAACACCAGATTGCGCTGGTAGCAAGCTGTTTGCCAAGTGATCGCCGGTGTTACCGAAGGGTTACCATCCCGATCCGATCCTACCCAGGAACCGAACTTGCAGAAGTTGTGGTTGGGAGGACGCAGATTACCAAAGGAGCTGTTTAAACTTCTCTCTAAGCGTTGATAAAGTTGAGGAATAGCATCAAACAACACTTCTTGGAAGTAGTGGAGGGTATAGTCTACTTCATCTAACACGGAGGGTTTGAACTGATGCAATTCGTCGGTTCGCCACCACAGGCGAATTTCTTCTGTCAATTCCTCTTGGAGTGCTGATGCTTCCCAAGGAGCATCCGCGCTGTTCCACAGGGACGCTTCTGTGATTCCGGTACTTCGTGCGGTTTCCCCAAGGTTAGAGTAGCTGAGGTTACAGTATAAGGTTTGCCCGTTTTGCTCCACTTCGTCGAGTTGTTGTAAAATCTTGGCAATGCGCCGCTGCTTGTCTCTAATGGTGTGGCGGACAATTTCCGTGGGGTGAGCTGTGAACACCAACCGGATATCCAGGTTGTCAATCAGTCGCTGGATCACTTGCGGTGGCATATTTAATTGCCGCAATTTGGGAAACAATGATTGGAAGGTGCCTTTTTCCCGCTTTTGCCCGTTTGTTTCTTGCCAATTTTTTTCTAGGGAGTCTCCTCCGGGTACGGCACTTTTGGCTTCTGCATCCAGTTTGGCAAATGCTTGCAGTGCGGGATCGGCTGGTTCTTTAGCGGGTGACATCCTTAAGGAAAGCTGTTGAGCCCGTTGCTCGTAGTGCTGTTCGACAATGTTGATGAGCTGGAAGTATAGCGCAAAGGCTCTCGCAGCGCGAATGGCAGCGTTAATATCCAGGGTTTCAATTATT
This sequence comes from Argonema galeatum A003/A1, assembly GCF_023333595.1. GTDB lineage: Bacteria > Cyanobacteriota > Cyanobacteriia > Cyanobacteriales > Aerosakkonemataceae > Argonema > Argonema galeatum. The sequence goes on along the minus strand of NZ_JAIQZM010000004.1, from coordinate 11,835 downwards.
TTAGAGACTTCTGCGTCTTTTTCGTTGGTCGCTTGTCCCTCTGGAGAACAAAGCGATCGCAGTTGCTTTAGTAAATCCACCAGTTCCTGACCGCACTCCGATCGGAGAACAGATTCCCACAAGTCCTCCACCACTTTGAGGCGATGGCGCAGATACAATTCGGATGGCGAATCGGATGGCGATGCAAGATGAACTGCCTGATGGTCAGAGTGGAGTAAGGAACTCATAGGGTCTGCTTTAGCTGTTCTTGGATATTCCACAATTTTAGGCTCTTAAGTTCGATCAATTTAGTCTCATAGAAGACCAACTGACTGCCAGAGAGCGGTCTTTTTTATTCAGTTTGCTTTTGGGCCCGATCGGGGAATTCGATCGCCGGTAACCGATCGCCCCGAAATACTTCTTCGCTTGCTTCACCTAGCGCTTGTAAAAGCTCTATTGATGCTTTACCACATAGTATTCCCAAAAGCAATGGCCCTGTCGCTAGGCTCACCAGCATTTCTGTGGGAATTATAGCCTGAGAAACGTTAAAAGTTTCTTTTTGGGGTAGATTTGTGCTATCGCTCTGCATAACGTACCTTGATAACTATGACAAAGTATCTAACTTGGATATGACACCGCTCGCACGGAGGCGCTCTTGTTTCTTATTATTGCGAGTTTTCAGAAAAATGGTTGTCTTGGAAAAGTGGCTTTTGCAGCAGGTACGTTGTTGCGCTTTAACGCTCTTAGAGCGCGGCATCGCAACAACGTACTCATTATCTATGCCGAACAAGAGTCAATGGAACTAACTAGCAACTTAAGTTAATAGTCAAGATGTTGACCCGAAGAAATGAATTATTGTCTAATTAGGTAGTTAGCGTAGTTGAAAAGATTCTTATAAATGTTGCAGAAATTATGTAGCTGTTAACATAGCCAGTGTTTTCGAGCGATAATTTGCCTTTCAACTACCTGCATTTGTTGAAATAACTGTGCACCAAAGTATGCACTTCCCAATTTTCAGAAGTTTGCGGATAATCGCTCCGGTAATGAGCGCCCCTGCTTTCAGTGCGCCATGCAGCACTTTTAAGAATTAAATAACCCAAATCCAAAAGATTAAGCGTTTCCGCCACCATCCGCAACTGCTCTTCAGCATCAGTCGAGTCTAACCGTATCATCTGGTGGGGCGATAGATTCACTAAAAACTCAACGCTCTTAAAACTAGCCAACATTTCTCGCCAATCATGCACTCGCTCCAGTGCCAACTCCAACAACTCCCCTTGACGAGAAATACCCGCACTTTCCCACATCAAATTCGGTAACATTTGCCGAATCGATGCTATCTTTTCCATCTCCTCCTTCCAGTCAGAGTTTACCTGCATCAAAGAATCAGAATCCGGCCCAACCAAAATTGGCTCAATTTCAATTCGAGACAGTTGAGCAGCAAACACAACACATTCCAACAAAGAATTACTAGCTAGACGATTTGCTCCGTGAACCCCCGTACTCGCCGTTTCCCCAATCGCATAGAGCCCGCGAACGGAAGTACGACTCATCAGGTCGCAAGCAACTCCGCCCATCCAATAATGAGCAGCAGGAGCAACTGGAATCGGCTCCTGAAAAACATCAATACCCCATTGTTGACAGACATTAATAATATTAGGGAAGCGATAGCGAATGCGGTCGGGGTCAATCGGTCGCAAGTCTAAGTAAACGTGAGCGTGGGTGGGGTCTGTAGCAGTTTTGTGCAAGTGATGGAAAATAGCTCGACTAACAACATCTCTGGGAGCTAACTCCCCGGCAGGATGATATTCAAAGGCAAAGCGGTAACCGCGATCGTCGATTAGATGCGCTCCTTCCCCGCGAACAGCTTCGCTAATCAGAAAATGGGGAGCGCCTGGTTTAGTTAAAGCAGTGGGATGAAATTGGAAAAATTCTAAGTCTCGCAAAACTGCCCCCGCACGCCAAGCTAGTGCAACTCCATCTCCGGTACTGACTTTCGGATTAGTGGTTTGGGTAAATACTTGACCGCCCCCACCTGTTGCGAGGATGACTGCAGAAGATTTTAGCCACCGGATTTGACTTTGGTAGAGAAGGCTAATACCTTGAACGCTATCTTTTTCTGGAGTCAGCCACAAATTTAATGCCACTGCCTGGGAAACTACCTGAATATTCGGACGTTCCCGAACTTTGGCAGTTAGGGTGTCGATAATCGCTCTACCTGTAGTGTCTGCTGAATGAAGTACGCGAGGGCGAGAGTGGGCAGCTTCTAGGGTCATCGCCAGTTTTTCTCCTTTGCGATCGAAGGCTACACCCATTTCAACTAGGTGCGCGATCGCTCCAGGAGCATTTTCTACCAGAAATTTTACGGCTTCGGGGTCGCACAAACCCACACCAGCCTTCAGTGTATCTTCTAAGTGCAAAATTGGGGTATCTGACGGGTCGATGGCAGCAGCAATGCCTCCCTGTGCCCAGTTACTTGAACCAGTATGTATCGCATCTTTGGTAACCAAACCGACTCGCAGATGATCTGGCAAACAAAGGGCTGCATAAAGTCCTGCTGCACCAGAACCCACCACTATAATGTCAAAGTGGGGTGGGATATCTAGAGATGTTAATCTTGGCATTCCTAAGAGTATTTTTTGATATAGATTAGAGAGATTATAGTCGTTCTCTCAAGATTCAGCCACCTATTGTTGCACTTTGGATGCTCCCGTTGAAACTCCTACTTCTCAACGGTTAAAGCCAGCAAAGTAGAAGCAATTAGCGCACCGCTCAACCCTGACCTCTCCCCCAGCCCCCTCTCCTACCAGGAGAGGGGAGTTTCCAGAGTCAGAGTGTTTTTTACTCCCCCTTCCCTCCCAGGGCAGGGGGTTGGGGGGTTAGGTGTTCAAACTGAGGATGCTCCCGAAGCAGATCCTATTTCTCAACAGTTTGTGCTTTCTTCTACCTTTGAGATGACTGCTGATGCGGCTCCAACAGGATTGTCGATTGGAATTGAACCCATAGGTAAACTACCCATTTTTTCTCGTGCTGGTGTCATTTTTGAATCATCAACATATCCTTTTTTAGCAAATTCTTGATACTTTTGATTGACAAAAGCGATCGCTTCTTTATTTGCCTCTAAAGGCTGATTTATTGCTTGGGCTATAGCTGCAAGAGTCATGTCGTCAACTGTTGGCCCCATTCCTCCTATTGTAAAAATCACCTCTGTTTTCCTTTACAATGCCGATTGTATTTCTGTAGCAATTGCATCTAAATTATCTCGGAGGATTACAGAACGGTTAACTTGCCCACCAATACCAGTAATTTTTTTGATAATCCAGTTAGTATAAGTCATCATCAGAACAGGCTATAATTCTAGTCGTCTTGAATTCAGCGGCTCTGGCCAATCAGCGACCGAAAGGTCAAAATGACGATTCCCAAAAAAACTCAGGTAATATTGCCCTGATGGTAAAAGTCAATGAACGCAAACTGGCGAACAACGCCTCAACCCTAGAGCAATGGGCCGATCGGGCAATTCTTATTGCCGGAGTGCAAGTCAGAGTCCGATTACGAGCTAACAAGCTGCATATTCTGTGCGAAGGTAAAGAGTGTCCCGACAGAGAAACAGCGGTGGATCGATTCGTCCAAGCGCTCAGGGCCACAAACATCAATGACCTGCTTGGTGCTGAAGGGTCTTCGATCGATCGAGTGTTTCTTTACGGTCGCCCTTTGGGTGAAAAGCGCCCAGATTGGACAGAGCCGATCGACCTCAACCAGCTATACAATCATCACGAAGAGTATTTAAGGGAAGTAAAATTTCCAAAAGCGGGTTTAACCAGCAGCCACCGGAAAATGTCAGAAATATCATTAAAACCGCCTTTAAGCAGTCAGGAAATTCTACCGTGTCAAATGGCAGAAGTAGTGGAATCGACTGAATCTTCCCAAAACCGGGCTCGTCAAGGACATCCAGAGGCTATAGCTCAGTATCTCGGTAAAAATCTCCAGTCCTTGGGAGTGCGGGTCAAGGTTGTGGCAAAAAGCCTGCAAAGAAAGAATGACAGCGGCTGGATGAAGAATGAAAATTCAGCACCAGATGCAAAAAAAGAGCGTCGCCTTTGGGTGTTCTGCGAGTCCGCCTACAGCCCAGATCCGTCATTGCTAGCTTCCCCAATTGCCCAGCAGCTGCGGGATCTGCGCGTTGAGGGGTTCAGAGATGCAGTCATTATCAGCCAGGTTAGCGGCGAAGAAACTCCAGATTGGATGCTGCGGGTGGATCTGACTTCGCCAGAGGAAATGCTCTCTTCATGGGCAAGCTGGGGCGACGAGCGGGCTCTGGCGCGATTGATCGATCGCGCCACAGAGCATCTGTATATGGAAGTATCGGCAGTGAAGAAGGAATCGACACTGCATATTTCCTGTACGGAAAAGAACAAATCTGCTAAGAAACAACAAGACGATCGCGAGACGCCGGATAAGGAAAAGGCCGTATCTGCTCTAGCACCCCTTTTAAACTCCCTTGCACCTAGAAATATTCAAGCTGCCATCATCTACGGTCACGAAGCAGAATCCTCATCACCAGTTTGGGTAGATTGGCTGAATTTACCAGCAGCAAGTCTAGAGGAATTAGCAACCCCCCCAGAAGAACTGGCATCTGCTGGAGACGAAGCAGCAATAGAGTTTTTGCTGGGTCGGTTACTCAATCCAGACCTGGATTGGCGTCTGGCTACAGGTGGCATTCGCGTACAAGCCCGACGCAAAGAAGATTTACTGCATATCATGACCGACGGGCCGGTTTGTCCGATCCAGCGACAGGTGGCCGTACCAGTTGCTAACTTCGTGCGTAAGCTGGAAATCCCTGGAATTTCAGGCGTCAGGGTTTATGGTCGTCGCGCCGGTCAAAAACAACCGTTGTGGAATTCTGGACTGGATTTTGTCGCCCGGAATCACCAAGCAGAGGAAACTACCCCAGATTTTGCGGCAAGCGATGAATATGTTGAAGAGGTGACAACTGATAGCCTCAACTTGGAAAATTCATACCCTCCTTCATGGGGTTCCCCCAACGGGGAACGGTTAGCAGATATAACCGTAGCAACAGAGGCAAGGGAAGTCTCAAAAGAGATAGATCCGCCACAAAATAAGCCGCGCGATCGAGCTTGGCACAAGATGATGCAGGCGCTCTCGCAGGCACTGGTGCGATCGCAAATCTTCACTCCCGGTGTCGAAACCCACAACTTCCTGTCTTTACCCGGTCAAGTAAACTATCAAGGCGTTAAAGTGGCTTTGGTGTGGGGTGCGGTGGGAATTATGCTGACCTGGAGCCTCGATTTAGTTCTAGGCCAGATCCTCAGAAACACGGAAAATCAGCTTAAGGAGTCGTTAGTCTTATCTCAAAAGTCATTAATTTCTGACGAAATGACCGATGAGCAAACACAAAAGCCAAAGAACGATCGTGGCAATTCCTCCCAATTACCGCAAATCTCTCTTGGGCAAACGTCTGCTAAAAATTCCAAAGTATTCAATTCGTCAGGATTTACTAAACCAAGCGGTACGGAATTCAACCTAAACGCCACGGGTGCAAGTGCCACTTTAAGTAAGCCCGCGTCCTCCTACCCCAGCTTCAACAATCCTCAGTTAGACGAAAAACTAGCTCTTTACAAGCAGCGCGTCGCCCAGTCAGGACCACCCGATATTCTGATTTTGGGCAGTTCCAGGGCACTGCGGGGTATCGATCCGCAAACGTTGCAAAAAGCTCTGGCCGCTCAAGGTTATGGAAACATGGAGGTGTTTAACTTTGGCGTAAACGGTGCTACAGCCCAAGTCGCAGATATGATGCTGCGCCGCTGTTTGACACCAGAACAATTGCCGAAAATGATTATTTGGGCAGACGGGGCCCGTGCCTTTAACAGCGGTCGTACAGATGCGACCTATAATGCGATCGCCGCATCTGCTGCTTATAAACAAATGGTTTCCGGTACCCTGCCAAGAGAAAATTCCCTAGAAGATCGACCTGCGAAAAACCTAGAGCCTTTCACCGCAACACCAAGCGTTCCAGGCGGAAGCGGGCTGTTTATCAACTCGCAAGCGATCGATCGATGGTTAAATCAGTCTTTTGCGATCGCTTCCTCCACCTACGAAGAACGCGATCGTCTGCAAACCCTCCTGCGTAATGGATTTGCCAGCACACTCAGTTTTTCTTCATCTCAGCGTCAGAAAAACCAGCAGCCCGTTATCAGCGACAGATTGGTTGACTGGGATGGCTTTTTGCCAGTGACTATCCGCTTCAATCCCACCAGCTACTATGAAAAGCACTCCAAAGTCACAGGCGAATACGACAACGACTATAAAAGCTTCCAGCTAGCAGGCACTCAAGTAACTGCCCTCGAATCCTTCGTTCAGTTCACCCAAGCTAACCAAATTCCCGTGATTTTTGTCAACCTACCCTTGACAAAAGAGTACCTAGACCCTTCACGGAGTCGGTACGAACAGGAATTTCAGATGTATATGCTGCGCCTATCCCTCAGTCGTGGATTTATCTTCCGCAATTGGAGTCAGTTATGGCCTACCCGCAATGACTACTTCTCTGACCCCAGCCACCTTAACCGCTACGGTGCGATCGCCGTTTCCGAACGTCTCGCTCAAGACCCGCTCATTCCTTGGCCCAAAAAATGAAAGGGGCTAGGGGCTAGGGAAGAGGGCTCTTGAGCAGAGGGGCAGAGGGGCAGAGGGGCAGAGGAACAGAGCAGAAATTTTTTTGACCACTGACCACTGACCACTGACCACTGACCACTGACCACTGACCACTGACCACTGACTAATGACTAATTTTCTTTTGACTTTTAACTTATGAATTTTGTCTCAATCTTTTATGGAATATTCTTGTTGTGCATTCTCTTAATCTACTGGACTGTGCAACACCAGACATTGCGATTGTGGATACTTCTAATTGCCAGTATCGTCTTCTATGCCACATTGCAAATCCAGTACATTCCCCTGCTTTTTGTCGTTATCCTAATTAACTTTCGGCTGGGACTTGCGCTGGGACAACGTACCGTACCGAGGCTGCGTCCTTCAGCTTGGCAGTTGACCAACGAAGATTGGCAATCTCTACAAATCGACTGGGATAAACGACGCCAAAAAATATTATGGCTGGGTATCGCCCTGAATGTTTTGTTATTGTTGGGCTTTAAATATGTACCCTTTTTCTTGAATTCGATCGGCGCATTTCTGCACTTGCCACAAGCACAAACACAAGCTAGCTGGGTTAGCCTTCACCTGATTGCGCCTTTGGGAATCTCGTTTTTCTGTTTTGAGTGCATCGCCTACTTAATTGATGTATATCGCGGTGCTACTGCAACTGGGGAGTTTCTCAAATTTGCAACTTACAAATTTTTCTTTCCCAAACTGATTTCAGGGCCGATCGCTCGCTATCATCACCTGTCAGCCCAGTTTAATACGCTGCGGTTTCCGAGTAGCGATCGCGTAGTAGAAGGATTGTGGTTGATTGCCTGCGGAGCCTTTAAAAAAGCACTCATAGCCGATAATTTGGGAATTTTCGTCAAACTCTGCTTTGACAACTTACAGCGCACCGGCAGCGGTGACTTGTGGCTGGCTATCCTCGCCTACGGACTTCAGCTATATCTGGATTTCAGCGGTTATGTCGATATTGCTATTGGTAGCGCCATCCTATTGGGGTTGAATCTACCCCAAAACTTTGATTTCCCTTACTTCACTACCAGCATTGGCGACTTCTGGCGGCGCTGGCATATAACTTTGGGAGATTGGCTGCGTAATTATTTATACTTTCCCTTGGGTGGATCGCGGCAAGGTCTGGCACGCACCTGTCTCAACTTGTCGATCGTCATGCTAATCGCCGGTATTTGGCACGGTGCAGCTTGGGGATTTATCGTCTGGGGGGGATTGCACGGTTTGGCTTTGGTTGCTCACCGACTCACAGAAGCTTTATCCCATCGTTTTTCTGGGTTGAAAAACTGGTGGCAAAGTATACCAGGTACACTGGTGGCATGGCTGCTCACGCAATCGATGGTCTTCACATCCTGGATCTTCTTCCGGTTACCTAATCTGCAAGATGCTGGCTGGGTAATTCAGCACCTGTGGGGACATCAAGGTGATGTTCAATTTGCACAGAAGGTTTACGTGGAAGCACTGGGACTGGAGCGTTTCCAACTAGCTTTGTTAGTTTGGGCAATAGTTGCAGTGATGGCGATCGTATTTGCCTTGCATCGAGGTCTGAAGTTACAGTTAAATTGGCCGATCAAAATACTATTAGTGCCGGTAAGTCTGTACGCAGTTTGGCTGTTGGCTCCCAAAGAAGGTTTACCCTATATCTACTTCGATTTCTAGAACACCTGGACAGAGGGGAGAGAGTGCGATCGCATTCCCGAAAAAATGGGCAAAAATAGAAGCATCGCTCTATGGTGAACTGGATTATGGGTAGAGAAGAACTGTTACTGGAACGCTGGCGAGAACTCACACCCGATCTTCAACAAAAAGTTTTCGATTTTGTTGAAGCGCTTAAATCTGAATCAGACGCAACAGCATCAGAATCCGACTACATTCCACAAACGCCCTTAGCTAAGAAGCTATGGGAAATTCGTCAACGAGCGATCGCCTCTGGAATGCAATTACTCAACGAAGCAGAAATTGAACAAGAGCTTGCTGAACGTCGGGGTGGACGCCGTGAGTCTTAAGAAAACATACATCGACTCTGGCGTTTCGATCGCTGCTTTTCAGGGTGTTCACTCAACCAGCATTCGAGTAAACTTCCAACGCGATAGACAAAAATCGCTCAACTCATTTCAAATATTTTATCTCCAACTCATCTACATTGGCAATACTGAATAACTATAATCTTTCCTCCCATCAATTTCCTACTGCTCATTGGGGCACACATCATCTAGCCCTCTTAAAATCCCACAATTTACACCCTCATTAGGCACTCTTTCATCATTTCTAGGAGAAGGTGTTGGTGTCACCCAATTTCCGCCAATTACCGGATAAGGATCTATTTTTAAAATTGCTTGTAACCCAACTGGCAAATCTGATTTAAAATTTGCCAATAGCCGGCTTGAAACCCCCAAATTATTACCGTAATCTGGCGTAGGATTTGCCGGTAGAGGCTGACAAGCTTTCGGGTTATACTGTTCCTTTGAATTTTCGGTTTTCGCATGAATTGCCACCACGCGACCGCCTGCATCAAACAAAGGGCTACCACTCATTCCCTTAATAGTATTATTATTATAGTACACATCATATCCAACCAGATTATTGTCACTAGCTGATGCCGTACTTAATTCAATTTGTTGAGTAATATTTCCCAAGCTAAACTGAGAGCGAACCACTTTCACTCCGTTGGCAAAAGTCGCGCAAGGAAGATAGCCAAAAATATAAACAGGCATTCCCGATTGTAAGGAGGAAATGGCTAATTTAGCGACTGCTTTCGCCTTAGCTGGTTGGCGGTTAGACTTTAGCTCTAATATTGCTAAGTCGATATTATTAGGCAGTTTTTTGACAATTCGCTGATAATTTAAATTAGTAACTAGAAACGTTTCACCATCATAAGTAATAACTTCATACGGATCTTCAACTTGTAATCTACCCTGACCGTTATTCACCACTCCGGGAGGTCTACCAATAACGTGGATAGCTGTCATAACATAGATAGTATTACCCCTCTGACCGATAATTACTCCAGACCCCAAACCTTGACCACCACGGCTAATGGAGACGGTACTTTTTTCTGCGATTTCCTTAATTCTATCTTGTGGTAGTGCTTGGCGTACTTGTGCTTGCGAAATAGTCCGCTCCACCCGTGACGCATTTGTACCAATTGCTAGATTTATAATTATGCCAGCAGCAATTAGGAATAAAAGTATGAATTTTGTCAATTTTAATTTCATAAATGTTTACTAATCTCGGTCTTTCGGAATTATTATGCTAATGTTCAAAACGAAGATTTTGTACTAGGGGCACGGCTTCATCAGTATCTCGGTCATACCAAGATTTTAAATATGCCGTGCCCCTACGACCGCATATTTGACCTGAAAGAACCAGGTAATGATGCAATTTTTTTTCCATAATTGTGCAGTATTACTGCTTTTTTGCGATGGTATTTTGATATGCTCAAATGGTTTTATAGGAGCCAGGTTTAAGTAAGTTTCAATTGGAATACCCCAGGCAAAATGTTTCATAAAACCTTGAGTTTCCGGTGAAGGTTGCGTTCCATCCATGTAGGCATAGGGATTATCATGTACAGTTGGTTCGCCAGAAAATAAGACCCGTTCTTGATTCTTACCCCTGCCATTAATGCCTACTACTCTACCGCTTTCATCCAAAATCGGGCCACCACTCATTCCTTCCCTGGTGTCATTGCTAAATCCTAGTTGATAGCCAGCATCTAAAGGTTTGCCAGATATAATGAATGAAGTAGCGGCACGACCGGATGTCAAGGTGAATCCTTCTTTACAGGAGTCGGTTCCACAGGGAAAACCAGCAACATATACCAGATCTGTATACTCTTTTAAGCTTTTTGCCTGACCCGATACGGCTTTTTCATAGTTGCGATCGCTATAAAACCATAACAGTCCCAGATCGTTACCCCGAAAATTGGCCTCGTATAGAAATAAGTCGTAAATTTTATTATCATAGGTTTGCACTTTATATCCACCACCCAAAGCTTTAGCTCTTTCCTTCAATATTTCTAATACATGATCGTTAGTCAGCACTAAATATAGGTAAATCGAATGCTGACCCTGTTTTTGTTCTTGTTTGTCAATTAAAATTCCTGATGCTCTGTCCTCCAAAGACTTTTCTGGGAAGACTCTAACCGTAATCTTTTCGGCTAGACTCCGTAGCTTTGAATCGGATATTTTAACAGGTTCGTGTGGCAGATCGGTTATTTGGGCTACACTAGATAAATCAATAGCCTGGATGGATAATTGGATCGCAATAATACACAAACAGGCTATTGCAAAAAGTATGGATCTTCGGCGGTTCATTCGATCAAATTATTCTGGGGAGTGCAAGCTACATTCGCTGTCTGATTTTCACCTGCCAGCCAAGCATTGATATCAAAATAAACAGGACAACTTGACGATTCAATCCTGGGGTCATTTTTAAAGTTTTCGCGGTTCAATCGCAGCAAATCCCGCAGAACCTCTCGTCCATCGTCACCCGGCTTTAGGGTGTAGAGTAGATCGGTGCAACCTGCACCACTCTTGTTGGTCATGCAGATTACAGACCGATTGCTCATTGTGCCATAAGTGATATAGCGCGAACCGGAGGCGATGTAACGATTCAGCCTATTTGTTACTTCCGTGCAGCGACGTGACGGAGTATAGCCTCTGAAACCATCATAAGTCCAACGAATAAACTCTCGCAGTCCATTTGAGGTTTTGGCAAATGTGGTTGGCGTACCGTTTCGGTTTGATTGACAAACAAAAGTATCTGATGTAGCTTGGGCAAAGTCGCTGACTACAACAACACAGCCAACTGCCAGGGCAGATGCGATAAATACAGATATGCTACCGTGAAATTTCATTCGTCTGACTACCTCTTTACTGTCGGTGACTGGGGCTTTCGGAATTATTATGCTAATGTTCACCAGGGAACATTTTTGTTGGGAAACGGCATCATAAATATGTCAGTCATACCAAAATTTTAATTCTGCCGTGTCCCTACAACAGCATATTTGACCTGAAAGAACCCGGTGACTTTAGTGTTAATCCCGTGGATTATATCAGATTGCTGAAAAAATCACAAGATGATAGTAGGTTCTAAATTCATTAGACCTCTCCAGAAATTAAAGGTGCTAACCCTTGAACCCTTGTAGAGACGTTGCATGCAACGTCTCTACATTCT